>CALJYH010000088.1 GCA_937984095.1 uncultured Gammaproteobacteria bacterium
TAAAGGTAACAGTGTCGCCCGGGGCGGCATCACCACCCACATCACCGGTCACGTTGATCGATCCACCGGATTCTGCGGCGTTAACCACGTCGTCGGCGGTAATCGGGTCCACGGAGATGGTTGCACTGGCCGAGGTATCGATGTTGTGGGTCGAAGTGGTGGTTGCGCTGAACGGGTTACCGGCCGCATCGTTACCGGTGACGGTGGCATCAAAACTGGTATCGGCGGCGAGATCCGCGCCCGCGACGGAAATAGAATAGGTATTACCCGCGCCGACCGTACCCGAATAAGCGTTGCCGTTAATGATGAAGCTGACGGTGTCACCAGAAGAGGCATCGCCACCAACCAAACCTGTGATATTAACGGGATTGCCTGCTTCTGCGGCATTCAAAATATCATCGGTAGTAATCGGATCGACAGTAATGGTTGCAGTAGCAATAGTATCTACGGTATGAGTCGAAGTAGTCGTCGCGCTATACGGATTACCCGCCGGATCGATGCCAGTAACCGTGACGTCAAAAGTGTTATCGATGACCAGGTCAGACCCGGAAACGGCAATACTAAACGTGTTACCCGCACCGACCGTACCCGAGTAGGCATTGCCGTTGACACTAAAATTGATGCTATCGCCTGGTACAGCGTCACCGCCGACGGAACCGGTGACGTTGATCGGTATCCCGGCTTCGGCGGCATTGACAATATCATCCGGCGTTATCGGATCCACGGAGATGGTCGCACTGGCCGAGATATCGACACTATGAGTCGAAGTGGTGGTGGCGCTGAACGGGTTACCAGCTGCATCGTTACCGGTAACGGTGGCATCAAAACTGGTATCGGCGGCGAGATCTGCGCCTGCGGCGGAAATTGAGAAAGTGTTACCTGCGCCGACCGTGCCCGAGTAGGTATTGCCGTTGACGGTAAAGGTGATAGTGTCACCCGGGGCAGCATCGCCCCCAACCGAACCGGTGATGTTGATTGCGGCGCCCGATTCAGTAGCGTTGATCACGTCATCCGCGGTAATTGGATTAACGTTAATAGTGGCCGTTGCAAAGGTATCGACACTATGGGTCGAAGTCGTGGTGGCGCTGAATGGGTTCCCGGCCGAATCACTACCGTTGACGGTGGCATTGAAACTAGTATCAGCGGCGAGATCTGCACCTGCTACTGGAATTGAATAGGTATTACCGGCACCGACCGTACCGGAATAGGCGTTACCATTAATGATGAAGCTGACAGTGTCACCGGCAGCGGCATCGCCCCCCACTGAACCGGTGACGTTAATCGGGGAACCGGACTCAGCGGCATTTACAACATCATCAGTCGTAATTAGATCGACCGAGATGGTAGCGCTGGCCGAAGTGTCAACGGTATGGGTTGAAGTAGTAGATCCGGTATATGTATTACCCGCGCCATCAGTGCCCGATACGGTGGCATCGAAGCTGGTATCGGCAACCAGATCGGTTGCTGCAACCGAAATACTAAAAATATTACCAGCGCCAACGGTTCCACTATACGGCGTACTGTTTACCGTAAAACTCACTGTATCCCCAGGTACGGCATTGCCACCGACAGTGCCGGTAACATTGATTGGAGCGCCCGCTTCAACAGCGTTGATTACGTCATCGGCGGTAATACTATCGACTGTGATAGTCGTGGTGGGGGGTGGCATGGCACCGGAGCCCTGGGTCGCGACGCTATCTTCTGAATTGGCTGAAATCAGAACTCCGCCATCACTGAGTGTCGATTGATTATCTGGACCTGGCGAACCAAGATTAAAGGGGGTAAGCCGGGTTTCTACAATACCTTCGTCACCATCCCTGGAATAAACTGAGGCCTGGTGCAGCGCATCTGAATCATTGGCCGCACCGGCAGCGGTCGCTTCAAGTTCGGCGAGATCGATACCTTCGACAATGAGACTCTGCAGTTCAGCCAATTGATCGGCTCGCGCATCGGGGTAGGCGTTGAGGCCCGCAAAAACCGACTCGTCCAGCAGTATTTCGGTGTTTTCACCGACCTGCAGCTTGTGGCCATCAAAAAACTCGAGCACGATCTGTGTATTGAGACCGGTTGAAAGGACATCGCCCTCATGGATCTGATCACCAATACTAAGGACTCTGATAACACCTTCAACGCTGCGAACCTGTGCGTCGCCGATTAATTCAACGACATAACCGATACTTTTAGTAGCCATATTTCTGCAGAAAATTTGAACGAACAGTATATATAGGTTAGTTTTTTCGGGTCTGTGTCATACCAAAGTCGTAGATCAACAGCAGAAAAGTTATAGATTGAGAGGTAGGTCACACGGCCAGTGTGGCGAAGTGGCCGAAAAGCTATGCTTGCTTGAGGTATAGCACCAGGCCGACACGATCTTTTAGGTCGAGCTTCTTGAAAATGCTGGTCAAATGGCTCTTCACCGTTGGCTCGGAAATATCAAATAAATCAGCTATTTGGCGGTTAGATTTACCGTCACCGACGGCAAGGGCAATATCTTTTTCCCGGGCGGTTAATATTTCCAGCTGCTCCTGGTTAAGGGTTGGATTGGCAGCCTGTTGCGCAAGTTTAAAGGTTTCATCCAGCATCTGCGGCGGAAACCAGCTTTGACCGTTTTCCACTAACTGCAGCATCTGATGATAGTGCAAGCTAGCCATGTGACTATTGCAATAGGCTTTAGCACCGAGACGCACACACTCAAGCATTTCTCGGATGTTGGGGAGATCAGAACAGACGCCCACCCGGATTGGCTTCCCGGAAACGTGTTTCAATAGCCACTCATAGCATTCGAGTTCCATGCCTGAAATATGCAACAAATATAATTGATCGGAGTCGTCAGAGGGCGCCTGCAACTCATTACTGTACTCAAAAGCGATGTCTAAGTGGCGATTCAAGAATTGCTCAAATGAGCGCGATACTGAAAAAACAATGAGTTTCATTACCGCTCTCTTAGTGCTTTATCAATTCCACGATGAACCGGTTCCGTCAGATACGATAATATCGTTTTCTTGTCGGTGATGATGTCAGCTTCAGCAGTCATGCCGATTTTGATAGGTAACTCGCCATTCTTTGCACCAAGAAACGACTTAACGGGTTCTACTCTGACCAGGAAAAAGCTTTCGCCCTCTTCATTGGTTATCGTATCCGCACTGACAAAGGTAACTATTCCCTGCAAGCTGCCATGAATAGCGAAATCGTAGGCCGAAAATTTCAACCTGGCGAACTGCCCGACATTCACATAAGCAATATCAGCCGGATTGATTTTTAATTCGACCAGTAGCTCATCTTCCTGAGGAACAATTTCGAGTATATTGTTTCCAGGCGAGATTACGCCGCCAATGGTATTGATATACAGGCGTTGAACGATTCCGTTAACCGGAGAGCGCAAGGTGGTCCGTTTGACTCGATCTTGCAGCGCGGTTTGTGCTTCCTTGATGCGGCTGATTTCGGCGGTTATTTCATTCAGCTCCTTTTTAGCATTATTCTGAAAGTTCAGCTTTTCTTTCTGCTTGTTAAAACGCGCTTCCTCGATGGTCGATTCGATGCGGGGTGTCGAAAATTTAACCGCCTCTATCTCACCTTCAAACTCGGCCTCGCGCTGCTGTAATTGCAAAAATTCGACTTCGCTGATGATGCCGCGATCCTTTAGCGGTTTTTTAATTACAATCTCTTTCTGGATCAGCTCCAGAGATCTTTGTAGTTGACGCCGCTTCGATTTTGCTTCGAGCAGGGCACTTTTCTGCTGGCTTATTTTTTCTTCGAGACCACTCAGCGTCTCTTTGAGTTGTTGCTGATTTGAATCGTACAGGCTTTTCTCGGATTTATTCAAATGCGATGCTTCTGCGCTAACTTCGCTATTGGGTTTGAAGGCGCGGTCAAATGCCTCGGCCTCCAGGCGAGTGGCCTTGGCCACCAGTTCAAGGTAGAGCAGTCGGTTCTCCTCGAATGAACTTGAAAATGCTACGTCGCTGATTTTAACTAATACTTGACCGGCCTCAACCACCTGGCCTTCGGCAACAAGAATTTCGGATATGATACCGCCCTCGAGGCTTTGAATATTTTGCACCTGGCTAGCGGGTGAAACCTTGCCTGAGCCGCGAATGACGACATCAATTTTAGCCCAGTTCATCCATACGATCGCAGCGATTACGAAAAGCGCAAAGATCATTACAACCGCGATCAGGTAACGCGGCGAACGATGCACGGCCGCGGCAGAAAGGCTACGCATGTAGACCATATCCTGTTTTCCATGGATACCCATCTGGGTTACATCTTCAAAGTTTGTATTGTCTTCGCTATCCATTCTGTGCACCTTTCAGGGCATTCAATACCTCTTCCTTAGGTCCATCCATGACAATTCGTCCTTCGTCTATAACGATGAGTCGTTCTACCAGTTCAAGCATCGGTGCTTTGTGAGTAACCAGCAACAGGGTCCTGTCGCGGGTGTATTCAAAAAGACGTTTCTTAACAATCGATTCTGTCGTGTTGTCGAAACTGTTAGTTGGTTCATCAAGAATCAGAACAGGTTCATTTAGCATAACAGCCCGTCCCAGCGCGATGGCCTGTCTTTGGCCGCCGGACAAGAATCCACCATCCTCACCTACCTGGGTATCAAAACCCTGCGGTAACTGATTCACAAAGAGGTCAACACCACAAATTTCTGCTGCTTTGAGGAGTTTATCATCGTTAACGTGTAAATCTTTATAGGCAATATTTTCTCGGATAGTGCCTCGCAATAGTTCGATGTCCTGAGAAAGGTAACCGACGTTTTTGCGCAGGTCTGCGGGGTCTATCTGATTGATGTCAATATTGTCGATTGCGATCGAGCCGCTATCCGCCTGGTAGAGCCCGATGACCAGTTTCATTAGCGTGGTTTTTCCGGACCCCACCTTGCCGATGACGCCGACATGCTCGCCTGCATTGATTTTAAAGGAAATGCCAGTGAGAGATTTTTTGGAGGATTCGGGATAACTGAAATCGACTTCCCTGAAGTTTATGGCTCCTTCAAATCCGGGGCGGCGCACATAAGACTGGCCTTCTGGTCTTTCGACGGACTTCTGCATCAATTCATCGAGTGAGCGAAACGCTGTGCGGGTTTGCTCGAAGCTGGTGATCAGTGCGGCAATCTGTCCCAACGGGGCCACGGCTCGTGATGACAGCATAACTATGGCGATCAGGCCACCGAGGCTGAGTTCCAAATCGCTGATGCGGTAGATGCCAAACACAATCAAACCAATGGTATTGAACTGTACCATCAGGTTGGTTACGACCGTTATCGACGATGACAATATTCTTGCACGCATCGACCGGTTAGCAATGGTGCCTGAGGATTCTTCCCACACCCATTGTGAATAATTTGCGACCCCAAGTGCCTTCACCGTTTTTATCGTGCGCAGGGTCTCGATCAAATGTGCATTTTTGTTCGCGGTCGCCTCATAAGTGGCTTCCACGCTGGCTTTGAGTGGCTTGACGAGGATGAAGCTGTATAGCATTAGCAAGGCGATGATTATCAAGGGTACGGCGATCATCGGGCCACCGATGTAATAGATGACCAATAGGAAAATAATCGAAAACGGGAGGTCAACCAGTGTCGCAATGGTGGATGCCGTGAAAAAGTTGCGGATACTTTCGAACTCACGTAGCTGGCTGGCAAAAGATCCAATGCTCGCCGGCCATTGATCCATTTTCAGATTGAGGACCTGTGAAAAAATGATCGAAGACATGATGATGTCACTTTTCTTGCCCGCGACTTCGAGCAAATAGTTGCGCACGAAACGCAACAGGGTGTCGAAAATGTAAATCGTGATAATGCCGGCTGCCAATACCCACAGGGTTGCGATCGCGTCATTGGGTACTACCTTGTCATAGACATTCATCGTGAACATCGGCGTCGCAAGGATGAACAAATTGATCAGGATAGACGACAGCAGCACGCTGGCGAAAATATCCCTGGATTTGGCCAGGGTCCCCCAGAACCAGTGGCTTGAATCTTTGCTGAATCCCTTCGATTCGGTGCGCTCTTGCTGCAGTTCTTTTTTAAGTAAGAATGCATACCCGAGATACTCCTTGCTCAGCTGACCTAACTCCAGCCACTCCTCACCTTCACCTATCTCTGGGAATACGACTTTGGCGCGCTTGTTTTTGCGGTCTATGCTTTCAAGAATGCAGGCGTTACCGTTTTTTAACACCAGGATACAGGGTAGCAGCAGTCTTGAGAGCTTGTTGAGATCCCGATGAATTAGACGGCTTGCAAATCCTGCGCGTGACGCTACCCGCGAGAACAAACCCTTCGGACTGTCAATGCTGAAAAGCTCGGGGCCATCTGCGCCAGGCTCAACTGGCAGACCTGCGATCAGTGCTTCGACGCTGACTGGACGGTTGTGTAGCTTGGCGAAGATAACCAGGCACTCAAGCAGGGGATCATATTGATGATGAGGGTCGATCATTTATAACTATTTATCTGGATTTTGCGTTTAACCAACACAACGTGAGTTGGTTTGACGGGGCAGAATTCTTATACCTGTGAACCTGCATTTGATTTGAGCATCGATGGATCATAACTGTACTAGCCCCCGCGCAGAAAATCACGCTATATCGCTTCGGGTGAACCAAGGAAGTTACCTTGCATAATGTCGATTCCAAGTGATTTAAGTTCATCAACAACTTCCTTTGAATCTACCGCGACAGCGATGATGCTGATATCGAGCGTATCCGTTATTGTTCGTAAGGCCTGGTATCCGGCTGGCATGTCATTACGACTCATTTCGTGTAATGTTTTAGCATTGATTTTTACGTAGTCAAACTGAGCAGTTTGTAGCAGTTGTAAAGACTGGCCAAGGTCCAGGTTGTCGATGCCAAACTGGTGATTATGCTTTCTGACACGATCCGAAACCTTAGCGCACATGATCGGATGCTGGTTGAGAATGTGATGGCTGGCTTCGATGCAAAGTCTGGTACCGGACTGCTCGCAATCAAGCAGCAGTTGATCAAATTCATCCTGGGCTTCGGCCAGTTCAAAAAATGCTGCACTCAGGTTTATTGCCAGTGGAATCTTGCGATCGATGTCCTGATTCGAGGCAACCAGGCGGAACACTTCCTTGTCTATATCCAGCGACATGCCGAGACTCGAGGCCATCGGCATAAACGCTGACGCCGGCACTATCTGTTCATTTTGATTTCGTGCTCTGACAAACAACTCACGATGGATAGGAATACGTTCGTTGCTAATAGCAAGTTGCCCAACCAGGAATAGTTGATTTGACTGTAGAACAGACTCAAGCCAACTTCGCCATTGCATTTTTCCCTGCGGTAAATCGAGATTGGACGATCGCTGTCGTTCAATTGAAAACGGACCCCTGGTGTTGGCCAGTGACAGGCAATAGTCGATGCTGGATAGAATATTCCCAATCTCGCCGCCAACTTCCAGGTCGCAAATTCCAGCCAGCAGTGTTACTTCGGCCAAATCGGTTTCCTTTTGCGTTAGCTCCTGGAAGTCATCGAACAATTGACTAACAAAATCAGTGACCGCGGATTCGCCAGCAGTGCTTAGAAAGGCGAACTCGTCTTCGTTAAAGCGTGAGATTCGCTCGGCTCCATGATCTGCCTGTGTTTGGCGCAGCAGGTCAGCCAGAATTCTGATTAAATTGTCTGACAATTCGTAACCATGCTGATCACGCAATTGCTCGAATTCCACGATCTTGATAATCACCATACAACCATGGCGCCCTGATTCTTCTGACATCGATTGCTGCAGCTGGTCGAGGAGATAGCGACGATTGCCCAGGTTGGTCAGCTTGTCCCGATAAAGGAGTTTCTGGTATTCGCTTAGTGTCTTTTCCTGGTCGTCGAAGATACCCTGTACCTTTGCAACCATGAGATTCATCGCTTCGACCACGCGTTTCAACTCGACAGTGGCAGGCATCTTTTTTTGCTGAACAAATTTATTGCTATGTATTGCATCGGCCTGCTCCTTGACCCGTTGCAATGGCTCGAGCACATATCTCAGTACCAGCCAAAGTACTATCAGGGAAACCACAAATAAAATCGCAAACCAGCGTAGTGCAGATACCAGGGCCTGATACATGCTGCTGTAGGCAAAGCCGGGATGAATCTCCAGGTTGAGTTGTCCAAGCTGAACCCATCCCTTCATAACCTGGGTTGTGCCACGGGCAGGCTCAAGCGGCACTAAACCCAGGAACCAGTCTGGCACACCTGCAATGCCGAGATCCTGACTTTTTTGATGAATAATTTGACCGTCACCTGCAACCAGTTCGATTCGTGTGTAGTAACCGCTGTCGAATACTGCATTAAACAAGACTTCAAGCGTGGCATTGTCATCGCCTTCGGGTAAATTACTGATTGCGATACCGAGTGTCGTCGCCATGTCCTGGGCCGTTGTCTGAAGCTGCCCCTGCTGAAAATGGCCGGTACGAGCGAAATCGTTATACACGATCAGAAGTAGCAGGATTAAAAAGAACGTCGATACCAGCAGGGCTATTTGTTTGAATAGGGTCATGGTTTTTCCTTTTTAATATCGGCCAGTAGTTTTTGCCACTTACTGTTCTTGATTTTATTGGTGGGAAGTGATTTACCGAGCCCGGCCGAGGAATTGGTCAAGAAAAGTGATTTCGCGTTAAAGCTGTATACGGGTAACAGGTCCTTCCTCTTGTCAGCGCTGACAATCACAGGATTATAATTATCCAGAATCTGGGGAATGCTGGTTGGGGTTGGGAAATAACTCAGTACCATGTGCGCTACGTTTTGTTTTAGTGCTTTTACATAAGTCAGATAGAGGCGTTCGTCGGGCACACCCAGTTTACGCAAGGCGAAATACTTGGCTATGACGAAATCTTCACAGTCACCTTTTTGAGTACCGAGGAATTCAACCGGAGTGGCCCAGTAATCCTGTTTTCCCCACTGCACCTGATCTTCCTGATATTCAAATTGATTAAAAAAACGATTCACTTCGGCAAGCTGTTTTTTGATTCCCTGTCCCTCAAGCTCAACTAGTAGTTTATTGATTGCGAGACCCCTTCGATAAGCCTGATCTGAATACCTTGTTTTTAACTGGTTCAGCATGTCTTTGCTTACCAAGGAGCCCGCCATTTGCTGACCCGGAACTATTGCTAAAAATGCGGTAAACATAAAGACACCTATCTTTCGCACCGTTAAGTCTCCAGGCACTGCGTGCAGGCGCTACCGCGGGCTCTGTGACATTGGGGCGGACGACAAGATTTCTTGAAATGCTGCGATAGGGTATACAGGGGAGGTTTCCAAAATCAATCTACTGCTTCCAAGTGTAGACTAATTGCCACAAGTAGCAGCCAGCTTTACTCTGCGGACCCCTTTGTTTTAAAAATGAATTCGCCTCGACGATTTATCGCCTGGCCAGCTTCGGTCGCATTGTCGGCAATGGGCTTCTTTTCTCCCACCCCTACTGCGGTTATATTTGCACCATCAATGCCGTTACTGATTAGTAGCTCTTCGAGTGCTTTGGCTCTTTTTGCAGATAAGATCCGGTTGTACTTGTCGGAACCAATGTTATCGGTATGGGTGTAAATCTCGATGATGACGCCCTCGGCCAGTTTTATCTGTTCAATGATGGCTTTAACCTTGGTCTTGGAGACTTCGGTCAGTTCGGCCTCATCATAAATGAAGTTGACTAACTGAACTTCCGCAAGGCTAATGACTTCGGTTTTGCGCACTTTGATCCGTACCGTCGCTGTAGCGGTGGCGGCTCCACCTCTATTATCGGTAACGGTGTACTTGAAAAAATCGTCACCGACATATCCTTCGATGGATCGATATATCAGATCACCGTTGCTATTAAGTGCGAGACGGCCGACTTCGGGCTGGCTCACGTCCACGATTTCCAGGGGGTCGGAATCCGCGTCAGAATCGTTGGCTAGCAATTGCTCGGGTGTGATAATCAGTACCCCATTGGTTTCGATTTCGAATTGATCGTCAGTTAAGCTGGGTGCTGAATTTTGCGGCGGTGGCGCCGGTTCTACCCTGGTTAGCACTACCGGCTCATGACATCCAAACGGGTTTACTTCGGTATCGATCAGTGAGTTGTCACAATGATCCATCGGGTCAGTTTCTCTGTCACGATCCTCATCGTCGGGTAGCGGGAGTTGGTCTACCTGGTCGGTCGCAAGTCGTGCGACCTCTAGGTTTCCATCTTTTAATTCGAACTCGACATTAGCTGCTTCGAATAATCTGCCGATTCCTTCAAAAACCCGGTAGCGCGCAGCCAGTGAGTCGTATTTGGCTTCGGTATACTGGTTTCTAGCGCTATTGAGTTCGTTCTCAGCATCGAGCAGGTCGATCAGGTCGCGCTGCCCGATAAAAAACTCTTCTTTATATGATTCGACGGTTTGTCCTGCCTTGACTACATGAGCATAGAGAAATTCGATTTGTCGAACCAGTAGGTCATCTGCGGTCCAGGATAGGCGCAAGGTGTTGATAACCTGGCGTCTTACTCTTGCTGCGAACTCCTTTTGTTCGTAAACAGCACTGATTTTCTTTTGTTGCTCTGCCTCATTTCTGCCTCCACTATAAAAATTATACGTGAGGTTGAGCACTAAACTGGTCTCTTCGGTATCCCCATCCAGGCCGTCAATATCATCGCCGTATTCGGTAGCTAGCCGCAGGTCAAGATTGGGATATCGTGTTTTCAGCGAACGTCGGTGATCCGATTGGGCTGCCTCGACATTGCTTGCCGCAACCCTCATCGCCGGATGATCGGCCAGCGCCTGGTCTATCAGTAAATCCAGATCTTCTCGAGGAATTACCGGCAGGTCTGGTTCAGACAATGCCATTGGATCGACATAACGTCCCAGGATCTGGTGTAATTGTGTGGCGGCGTCTTCGAGATTATTTTGCTGGGCTATCTGACTTGCCTGGGCCCTCGCCAGGCGCCCCTCGGTCTGCTGTAACTGCGAAAGTCTGCCAACACCCGAGAGATTGCGTTCCCTGATTTGAGCCAGAATTTCTTCGTGCGCAGCAACGTTCTCGATCGAAAGTTGATAAAGTCGTCGTTGCTTGATTACTTCGAGATATGCCTGTATTGCTCGTAACGCAATATTATCTGCAGTGTCGTAAACATCAAAAAGTGCTGCGTTGGTCCGGGCCCTGGTCTGCTCAATCTGGTAGGTAGTATCGTACCCGTTAAACAGGTTCTGGGTAACGGAGAGTTCAAGGTTGGTGCTGTCATAATCAACCGACTGGTTACCGGTCGAGGGCGACTCGGTGTCATAAAATCCAGTGGACGCCCGCGCATCGATACTGGGTCGCCAGCCACTTTCCGCAATGTCACGGTCACTTATGACCTGGCGGTAGACGTGAATCTTTTCTTTGACTTCCGGGTGGGCACTAATCGAATCGACAACCATATCCTGCATGTCGAGTGCTTTTGCAGGCGCAACAAAGATAAGCGCCAGGATGAATCCTGTTAGCACTGTCATTGATGAAAGGGCGCGGCCTGTCGTTTTGATCATAAAGATACCGAATAAGGAATTTCGTAACTCATCTCGGTGAAAACCGAAATCGTGCAATCGTGGAGCATAACTCCGTGTAATTCCCTACGGGGAGATCTGGCTAACACTTTGGATAGTTTCAATCTCCGATGTAAAGATATTAATAAATAAAATTAAGTATATGAGTTAAGTTATTGATGATAATAAACTATATTGACTCGTATTCAATAAGAAAATAGCCCTGTCCTGGGCAGGATAGCCAGGTTTTGTGATCTATTTAATTTTTTTGAGCCGTTCAAGAAGCCCGATTTCAGGATTAACCGTACAGAACGATCGCCAGTACCGCAGAAGCTGCTAACCCGAGCGCAATGATGATCCAGTCCGAAGAAGTGTAGGATTTTTGCACTTTTGGAGTTTCACCACGTTGCAAGGCAGTAAAGTTTTTTAAATCTGCTTCGTCAACACGACCGTTATTTTCAAGCCGTTTCAGAAGTTGGGCTCGAATCTCCACGTATTGTTGGCGAGTAATCAAGTCATTCGCGTAGGTTTTGGCGAGCAGACGCAAAGGAGAGACTAGCTGACTCATTAATTCTGAAATTGTGCGTTTATCTGCTTGTTGAGGCTTTGCAGACGGGTATCTTCGGGAAACAATTTCAAACCTGTAATTATGTAGTTTGCCGCCTCATTGTACTTGCGCTTAGTGATTAGTTTTTCTGATTCAGAAAGATAAAGATCGGATAGTGCCTTGTCCTTCAGCAGATAATGTTTCGGGTCTACACGTTTAATCAGTGGAAGAACGGTGATTAAATCTTCTCCATTCGGAGTCTTAACCAGTTTCTTGGCATTGAAATAACGTTTGTATAGCGAGATCAGGCTATTCATCAAGCGATCTCGTTGCTCTTTAACCTGGTCTTCGATGGTTGATAAAGCAACCGAATCAGGATAATGTTTTTTCGCCTGTGCAAGTAGATTTTGGGCTTGCGGGTAATCGTATAAACCTTCCTTCGGCCGAAATACCGAGCGAATACGATCACGATAAAATGTGATAATCTCGCGGCGTAATCCGACTGAAATAATTTTCTGCTGTTCCGGATTTAACTGATCCAGCGACCAGATGGTTTCGATCATCAGGGCCTTGTCGCCATCCTTGATCAACTGGATCTTGTCGTAGAGCTGTTGCTCGCCTTGAAACGCGAGAAAGGGTTTATATCCGATACCAGCCCCTATAACCCCCACAAACAGGGCCGCTAACAAGATAGTTTTACTGTGCGATTTCCGGGTGCGCATGCCCTCGGCAAATTTCTCAACGTCACCAATACGATCTTCGCGCACTACCGTCAGAGCCTTCATCAATGTTTTTTGCTGACGACGGTTTAATCCCTTGATCGGTTTCGGTTTGATGCCAAGTTCTTTAATTTTTGGCGATGCAACCTTGTTGTAGGGGTGTTTGCCCCCGGCGAGTAACTGGTAGGCCACGCAGGCGAGGCCATAAATATCGTCTCTTGGATCGGGGTTCATGCCTGCAAACATTTCCGGGGTTGCATAGGCGGGTGTGACCGCGCTGAGCTTGGCCGGATCAAACATCGTGGCTTCTCTTTCCTCGTCGGTTTGCGTACTTGCCCTGGCGATGCCGAAATCAAGCAGTTTCACGTGACCATCACTCAGTAGAAAGCAGTTACCCGGTTTGAAGTCCGAGTGAATCAGCATTTTTTCATGTGCATAAGAAAGTCCGCTACAAAGCTCTTCAATAATGTGCAGAGCGTGATCTAACTTGAGGGGTTTCTTGTTAATCTCCTTGATCAACTGATTCAATGGCTTCCCCTGCAGGTATTCCATTGTCATGAAAACCGTATTGCCGTCACGATCAAAATCGTAAACCGTTGCAATATTAGGGTGTGCCAGGCGTTGCGCTTTACTGGCCTCGCGTTGTAATGCGATGAACGACCCGGAATATTTCTTGAACGCATCGGTCAATACTTTGATTGCGACGTAAGGGTCTTTATCCTGGGCCTCGACCTTGAGCAGGTCCTTGGCTTTAAACACGACGCCCATGCCGCCTTGCCCAAGTTTCTCGAGCAGCACAAACCGATCTTTCAGGGTTACGCCTGGGCCAAGATTTTCATAACGCGTCGTTTTGTGAGGATTCTCGACAATCTTGGGACTCATCGGTGAGACGTCGTCTCCCATACTAATCGAAGGTTCCGAAATTTCGATTTCCTGCCCATCACTACTTGCCCTGACGATGACGGTTTTGTCGTCGCTGTCGTTTCCAGGAGACAGGTCCGAAAGATCGGTTAGATGCATCGTCTTATCTTCGGCAAAGTAGGAAATATCTGCTTCCGGGCTATCTTTCAGCGTTGCATTAATGTTAATTTTTGAGATTACGTGCGAGATCTGGGTAAAACCATTTGAATCGATTTTATCGCTGGTATACAGAGACTGGAGATAACTCTGGGCTTCAGAATGACCATTTGGCAGGGCATCGAAGATGCTAGCCAGGCCTTCTTCCAGGTCGGCCATATCTAGAGCTCCGTCGATATAGTCATTTATCAGCGATTCGCAGACTTCAGACATCAGTTTACCTTTTGCAGCATTTTCAGTGTGATAATCGAAGTGTTATCGGTACCGCCCGCATCCAGCGAAGCAGCCAGCAGTGCTTGCGAGAGTTCAGCCATATCTTCCGAATTAGACTCAATTATGGTGGTTATTTTAGTTTCTTCCAGATCTTTATAAAGTCCATCGGAACAAATAATATAAATATCCTGGTCCTGCAGTTCGAAGTACTCAAAATCCAGGCAAAGTTTATCGTCGATTCCAACTGCTTTTAGCACCACGTTCGCAGCCGGATGTTCCTCGGCATCGCGAGCCTCAATTTTTCCCATTCTGACCAATTCCTCAACATAGCTGTGGTCTTCAGTCAGGCGTTCCAGTTTTGCGTCCCTGAAGCGATACAGGCGACTGTCTCCTGCCCAAAAGGTGAACAATAGGTTGTGCCAGATATAGGCACAAACAATTGTGCTACCGATGGTTGCATTGCGTCCGAGTTTATCCGATTTTTTCCGAATAACGGAATTCGAGTTTAGAATATTTTCCTCGAGCAATAAAATACTGTCATCCAGTGAAGTATGCTGTTTGAACAGGCTTAAATTGTTGGTGATCGTCTGGCTCGCAAAATCACCTGCATGATGGCCGCCCATACCGTCTGCGACGATCCAGACGTTTTCGTCTGCATGCACCAATATGGAGTCTTCATTTTTATTTCGAACATGCCCGGTGTCGGTCACGCCGTCGCTAGAAATTTTGAAACTGATTGGGGATTGCTGATCGTTATGTGCTGTATAGCCTGACAACGCAACTCCTGATAATTCGGGGATTAAGGGGCATTAACAATTATAATAGTAAATTAATAGCAAAATTGTATGTTTAACTTGGGTAAAGAGCGTTACTTGACTGGTATCAAGTACAGATTCGGGAATTATAGTATTTTAGTATTAGTTTTATTGTAAATTTTCTATAGGGATTTTTCACATGAAAAAAATAATTGGGCTGGGTATCGGGCTTCTATTTTTCGTATCAAATGCTTTTGCGCTCGATTTTGGCATTGCAGCCAAGGCCGGGATTAATGGGGTCGGTCTCGACCTTAGTGTCGGTCTTACCAAAACCGTAAACTTGCGCCTCAGTGGTGCTGCGATCGATATCGACGACGAGGATGAATCCGTCACCGTAGGTGATGACGGTGGCGAGGGTGATATTGATGCCGAGTTCGATTTCGATTACGGCGCCAACGCGGTGTTAGTTGACTGGCATGCATTCAATAGCAATTTTCGTTTCACTGCCGGCATGATGAAGAATAATGGTTCGGCAGATATTAGCGGTTTTCTGGTGGACGATATCATTGTCGATGGCCAACCACTGGCTACAACCGATCTCGGTGAAATCGGTGGTGATTTAGACCTGGGAGACTCATACCAGCCCTATGTTGGTATTGGCTGGGGTCGTGGCGCCGGCGGTGATGGCGGTTTTTCATTCTCGGCGGATCTTGGCGTGGCAATGCTGGACCCCGATGTTGATCTCGAAGCTGCTTCGACTAGTCCTGCTTACACACAAGCGGAGCTCGATGCTCTCCTGGTAAGCCTTGAAAAAGATGCAGAGGATGATCTCGACGATCTCGAACTTTGGCCGGTATTTGCGCTTGGCGTGAATTATGCGTTCTGATCGAGACTAAATTTGGTATCATACAAAGCAGCCGATATTCGGCTGCTTTTTTTTGGGATGGATTAATGGCGAGAGTAGTTAACTGTGTCGTTTTGGGTCACGAAGCGCCCGGATTGGAAAGAGTGCCATATCCTGGTGAACTCGGCCAGCGCATCTATGAAAATGTCTCTGCCGAAGGCTGGAAGCAATGGATAGAGCGGCAAACCATGATCATTAACGAGAATGGGCTCTCGACGATAGATCCAGCCAGCCTTGCAATACTTGAACAGCACATGCTCGGATTTATTTTCAAAGAAGGTGACCTCGGGCAACAGCCGGAAGGTTTTCGTGCACCCGGCGCGAAAAAGTAAGTCAGACCGCCAGGTTTTCAAGTTCCCATTTTGGTTGTGTCACGAAGCTTAACTTTGAGTGAGCTACTTTCAGAGCTTTATAGGTCTGATCGAAATCGGGCGACTGGGCGAAGATGAAACCCAGGTAGCTTGAACCCTCGGGTAATGGGATCAATTCATAGCCCGGATTAATGTGAATTTCGATATCTCGAACATATTCCGTTTGCTGGGCCTCGGTTAATCCTTCGATCCGCTTTAAAATTCCCGAGTCGGTAATCGGGATCATCAGCACACCGGCGGATTCACCTTCTCCATCGGTCTGCGGGGCAATACCACACATGCCCTGAATGATAAGTTCTTCAAGCTTTTGCTGTAATGAAAATTCGATCAGCTGGCCGCATTGCCCACCGATGGTACGTGCTGCCAGTTCCAGCAGAATCGGGCCCGAAGATGCCAGCCGGGCCTCGGCATGCACAGGGCCGTGTTCAAGCCCGTAGGCCTCGCAACAACGCGTTATTTCGCCGATTAATGCCTCCCTCTGTTGAGGTTCGAGACGTGTCGGAGTCAGGTAATAAGTTTCTTCGAAGTAGGGTCCGGTAAGTGGTTGCGGCTTGTCAAAAATGGTCAGCAAGCTGAATTTGCCATCGATAATAAAACCCTCAACGGCGTATTCCTGACCATCTATATAGGACTCAACGAGTAAATTTTCGCGTGCAAAGCCCTGCTGTCCAGTAGATTCAAGAATTGCATCGATGCGTTGCACAGCAGCATTAAATTCTGTGTCATCGTTAGCGCGAATTACGCCACGGCTGGCGGCGAGTGCCAGTGGCTTGACGACAACCGGATACTCGACCGATAGAGGCACCTCGCCTTGGTCGACGATTTTCACAACCTGGTAATCAGGGATGTTGCAACCTGCTCTGGATAGGGCTTCACGGCCAAGATCTTTACGTTGGGTGAGTAATGCTGCGGCTGCACTATTTTGCGGTAATCCGAGATACTCCGCGACGCGGCCGCAAAGTTCGACACAGCTGTCATCGGTTGCCAGCACACAGGCGACATTGATGGTTTCCAGGGCCGAGATGATATCGGTGTATGCCTGCTCAGGCAGGCTAAAGTCAACCGTTATACCATTTGCAACTTCAGGCACCAGCGAGTGCTCGCTGTTGGAGACCACCATAATAGGCATTTCAAGATTGCGCGCGGCCCTGGTATAGGCGGAAACGCGGTAGCTACCCGAAGGCGCCACTAAAAGAACAAAGCCTGGTTTAGAGCCAGGCTTTGGTTTCTTTTCTAAGGAGCTAATCAGAGGTCAACCGTGGCCGCCACCGCCAGCCGCACCACAACCACCGCAAACCCCGGAACCGCCGGTTTCAGCGAATACGTTGTTGAAAACGAAACGCTCGCGCCCGACTTCCTGCACGTAATCGATCTGGGCGCCCTTGAGATAATTTAATGCAACCACGTCGACCAGGACTTTAAATCCGTCGAACTGCAACGTGGTGTCAAAGTCACTTTGCTCGTCGGTAAAGGTCATGCCGTAAGACATACCGCCGC
>CALJYH010000089.1 GCA_937984095.1 uncultured Gammaproteobacteria bacterium
GCGATGATGTAGAAATTTGAGGCGAGATTACTCAACTAGGGCGCTCCCGTAGGCTGTGGCTTTAATCGCCGAATTTTCCAGTGGCTTAGAAGCAGGGCGAAGACGAACAGCGCAATTCCAGCGATGTGCTCGATCGATAAATCTTTCCCGATTACAATCCAGGCCAGCAGAATGATAATAACCGGTTCGAAATTAAGAAACAGGTCAAATATCTTGGCACTGACAATCTGGTTTTTATTCATGGTAGAGTATGCACAGCCCAATTCTTGTTCAGGTGAATTATGAGTCAGCCAGCCAGCAAAGCAACGCAAGAAACGCTTCTATTTGAAAATCTCCCGTATGAGATTGATGGCGGTATTGCCAGCCGTGCTTCGATCGGGCTAATCGTATTAGCCACTGACTACACGATTGAACACGAATGGCGCCAGGTTTTTGCCGCGCTCGACGGCGTTGCGCTTTACCAGAGTCGAATTCATAACGATAACCTGATAACGCCGGAGTCCCTGCGCGCGATGGGGCCTCGTATCGTCGAATGTGCCCGCGTGATAACTCCTGATACCCCGGTGGATGTGATCGCCTACGGCTGTACCTCGGCATCGATGGCGCTTGGCGAAGAGCAGGTTTTCGCCAACATCAGGCAGGCTAAACCCGATGTAAAATGCACCACGCCGGTCACCGCGGCCTTTGCGGCCTTCGATGCCTTCAAAGCCAGACGCATCGGTGTATTGACCCCGTATCCGGCTGATGTCAACAGGATCGTCGCCGACTATATCGCGGCGCGTGGTTTCCATGTCCCGGTATTCGGTTCCTTCAATACCGACCGTGATACCGTGGTCGCGAGGATTACTCCGCAATCAATCGAACAGGGCGTGCGTGAAATCATAAAGCATGGTGAAGTCGACGCGATCTTTGTTTCCTGCACCTCGGTGCGACTGATGCATGACTGCGCCGAACTTGAAAAACATCTCGATATTCCGCTGACCTCGTCGAATCATGCGATGGCGTGGCATGCGTTACGACTTGCGGGAATCGACGATAATCTTGGTCTGTTTGGCAGCCTTTACGATCTGCCGTTGCCCCCTCAATCAGATAATAAGTAACCAGGTTCTTAGACTGGCCAGCGGGTACCCTTTAGATTTGAATTCGCAGAACCTCCGACGCATTAAACTTCGGGCTCTGATTTGATGTTACCGTTAACGACGCCCCCTCAGAGTATCTGCATTGTACGCCTGTCTGCATTGGGTGATGTTACCCATGCGGTTCCGGTGCTACGCGCTATCCAGCAAAACTGGCCACAAACCCGGGTAACCTGGATTTGTGCAGCGCTCGAATACAAGTTGTTATCGAGTCTCGAAGGCGTGCGCTTTATCGTTCTCGACAAGAAAGGAGGTTGGAGCGCTTATCTGAAACTGAGACGCGAGCTTGCTGGTGAAAGGTTTGACGTCATGCTGCAGATGCAAACCTCGGCGCGGGCAAACGTGACCGGTGCCTGCGTCAAAGCCGGAATTAAGTTGGGCTGGGATAAATACCGGGCGCGGGACTTTCATCGATTCTTCATGACCCACTCGATACCCGAAACACGACAGGAACACCAGGTCCAGGGCCATTTATCTTTTGCCCGGACTATCGGTCTGGATGCGCCCGAACCCGTCTGGGACTTTCCAGTCAGCGATGAGGCCAGATCGTTTGTGGACTCGACACTGCCTGCCGGAAAACAAATCCTGCTGATCTCTCCCTGTTCGAGTCATCCGCATCGTAACTGGCGTGCGAATCGATATGCCGCAGTGGCCGACTACGCGATAGCGCAACATGATATGGCGGTGGTCTTATCCGGGGGACCGACTGAACTGGAGCGTGCGACCGGCGAAGCCATCCAGCAGGCAATGAAAAACCAGCCGATTAACCTGATTGGAAAGGATACCCTGCCGCAGCTGGCAGCACTGCTGCAACGCGCCGATCTTGTTTTGAGTCCTGATGCCGGGCCGGTTCACCTGGCCAATGCGCTGGGGACTGCCGTTATCGGCATACATGCCAGCACCTGGTCGCTACGCAGCGGACCTTACCACTCGCTTGATCTCTGCGTCGATAAATTTGCGGAGGCGGCACAGCGGTTCAGGGGCAAGAGTCCTCAGGAATTACGTTGGGGTACGCGAATAGAAGAACCGGGCGTGATGGACCTGGTTGAAACTGACGCGGTGATCGAGCGACTGGATCTCGCAGTTGGGCGACTAAAGGGCTAACTTCGTAGCGATAAATCCGTCTGCGCTGACAGACTTATTCGCTGACGGCAGCCTGCCGCAGAATATTGAGCGGCGCCAGTTCAGGCAGGCGACAATTCTCCAGGCGGACGATACTGGTATGGACAAAGGCATGCTGACCCGACAGGCAGGCATGGCTCACCATGTCGGTAAATACCATCCATGCCGAGAAGGGTGGAAAGCGAAATTCTTCATGCCCCCGGGTTTCCTGCTGGAACGACGGTGTGTCTTTCATGTAATTGTGAAATTTGCGCATTTCGCGGTCGAAGGGAGACGAATCCAGGACCTTGAGCACCGGCGCACCGGTGGCGAGCAAGTTTATCAGGCCCGATCGAGTATGATCCAGGGGACCCTTTTCCAGGTAACCTTTACCCGCTTTGGCATAGCCAAGACCTGCGCGTTCGCCATGAATCTTTAATAGTTCCGGAAAGTTACCCTTGGTGGCCCAGACTCGATCTTCCGTGGGATTGACGTTAATAAAAAATCTGAGAATTCGGTCCCCGTTGGTTGCGCCGTAGGCACCAGCATCAACATGTATGAGTTCGTTACTGGCATGGGGATCCAGGTCTCGACCCTGTTCTTGAATCGGGCGAAAACTGCAGGTTCCGATGGTCCAGTTGTCTACCAGCCGCGGCGCATTTTTTGCCAGGAAAGCTGCAATATCATTGCTGACGGATACCAGGATGCGTTTTACCCGTTCGGCCAGTTCGGCGTCAACTTTGCCCAGACCTGGAATACGTCCGGTTTCGGGGTGATAACTGATATTTTTAAGACGCAGCAGCTCCGGCAGTTCCTGCCGAATAAAGGCCTGGTCTTCCGCAGAGGGTAACGGCACCGGCGATTCCGGGAAAAAGACAACTGAACCGCGTTCCAGTGAGTCGGAAATATCGTCAGCTTGAAGATGATTCAGGCGTTCATTATCAAAAGTGTCCAGCATAGTCCTGGTAAACCCCGGGGTAAGCTTTATATAAATGTGTCACGTAATGCGGGAATACTTTACTACCCGAAGAATTCTATGTCATCTCTTGCGGGCTCTTGTACGAACGGTTAACTTACACTTCATGGTTACACGATTCGTTTTAGCGATTTTTCTGATCCTTTCGATTAACGTGGTAATTGCCGCGGAAGTAAGGCTGACCTTTATCGGTGCCAGTAAAGCCCAACTCGATAACCCTCATGACCTCAAGTTGACCCCGGACGGCAGGTATTTATTTGTCTCGGATGTAGGTAACGATCGTATTGCGATTCTGGACCCGGAATCGCTCGAGCTGTTGGCCGAGTTCGGTTCTGACCATCAATCCGGCACCCATGACGTCGATTTCGATAACCAGGGGAGAGCCTATGTCGCCGATACGCACAATAATCGTGTCACCGTTTACGAAATCGATGGCACCAACGCAAGGTTGATCGGTGAGCTCAGCGAGCGTATACGCGGACCGGAAGGTGTGCTGGTTCATCCGAATGGCCTGGTTTATGTTGCCGGCGCCTGGTCGGGCAATGTCGTGGCCTATCGGGACGGGCGGGTCGTCGATGAAATGACCGGGCTTTCTTCACCGCATGATCTCGAGTTGGGTAAAGACGGCAATATCTGGCTCGCCGAGGCAGGTAACAGCCGCATGCTGTTGCTGTCCCCCGATCTCGATATCAAGGCCGAGCTCGGACGCAAAGAATATGACTTTAACGGGGTTCGCTACCTTGATTTGACTGCCAACGGTACCATCATTGCTGCCGATAAGAACAACCATGCGGTTAAGATAATTGCCACCGACGGCAAGTTATTGCATGTTCTAGGTAATGGTTCACCGGGAAAGGGGGAGAACCGATTCAGGACTCCGGAAGGTGTTGAAGTGCGGGGCTCGGAACTCTGGTTATCCGATTCGGGCAATGACCGCGTCGTCAAGTACACCCTCGAGCAGAATTAGGCCTGTCGTGGATTATCACTGGCTTAGATCTCGATCTGTCACCAAGATCAGCTGACTAAACGCCCCCACAACTTATGAATTCTGGCCATTTTTTGACAATAATGAAAAGTTTTCGATGCTTGAGACTAGTGATTATTCACCGTTTGTCAGGGTAAAGCGTCGATCTGGCGGGTATTTTTGAATATTACTTCGTATCTGCTATATATATTAATGAAACTGTTGACCGGCGTTGGCCTGAATATTGCAGTTTCTATTAAAAACGGCATTAATAAAGCTATATAAAAATCGTAACCATCGAGACATCACCTAATTTAAACGAGGTGACGCATGAAGTGGAATGGTACGATTTTATGGCGATTCGCCGTGCTGGGATTATTCGCCAGCCTGGTTCCACTGGGCCTGCACGCACTCGATAAGCACGATAAAGTCGATACCGACAGAATGCTCGATGTCTCGGTATCCATTCGCACCATGTCTCATGTGACCGTCGACAAGTTTGGCGATTCGGTCTGGGAAATCAATAACGGCTCCGGATTCCTGGTTTCCTCCAGAACCTGTGAAGTCTGGACTAATCAACACGTTATCGCCGACGCC
>CALJYH010000090.1 GCA_937984095.1 uncultured Gammaproteobacteria bacterium
AAGGCATCTTCAGCACGATGAAGCCGATTTATCCAGGATTGCATGGTTTACTGGCTGTCGCGAAAGCTTTGTAAATGTCCCCTGACCTGACTCACCATTTCCTTCGAAATTACACCCGACTCGACCATTTCTTCGATGGACCGATTCGATATGCTGCGCCAGCGTTCAATTTCCTCTGGCTCTGGAACAACGAAGGTAATACCCTGGTTTTTCAGTGCGGCCTTCGCCGCCTGGTTATCGCTGCGATTAATCCTGTCGAGGCGTTTGAACACCTTGCCGATTTCTTCGCGCACAACCTGCTGATCGTCCGGGAAAAGTTTATCGAAGGCTTTTTTCTGAATCGCCATCACGCCGATCAGGTATGAAATCGGCACCTCGGTCATAAAGGAGGTACTGGTGTGCCATTGAAACGCAATCGCCGCGGCAGGATTTACCGTAACCGTTTCGATTAACCCGGTCTGCAGACCGGTGAAAACATCCGAAATCGGCAGGGATATTGGCGTTATCCCAAGCGCGCTCATCGCCATCTGCCCGATCCGGTCCCCTGCCGGCACCCAAACCTTGCTGTTACGAATCGATTCCAGGTTTTGCATAGGCTTTTTGGACAGGATTCTGACGAAACCGCCCTCGGAGATTCCGAGCAATTCGAAGCCGCTTGCCTCCATTTGCTGTTTTAATACCGGATCCATTCTTGCGCGCACGTAGTCGATTTCGTCGAACGATTTGAACATCATCGGCAGACCCAGCGACTGAATGCTACTGTCAACCTGCGCCAACCCACCCGGTGTAAAAGCGCCGCCATGAAGCTGTCCGATCTTGATCTTGCGATGGACACTCTGGTCGTTTCCCATCACGCCGCCCGGATAAAACTTCAATTTGACCCGGCCCTCGGTGCGCTCTGCAATAAGGTTGGCACCGGCTTTCATTTCCTTCATCCAGGCTGTTCCGGCGGGCGCCAGGGTTGCAATTTTGAGCCTCTTTGCATCGGCACTGACACTGAAAAAGATCAGCAGCAGCGCCAGGCTCGCAATTTTAACTAGTGTGTTCATTTATCAGGTTCCATATCGACAATTTGAGCCGGGTTCGTCCGAATAGTTTCGTTTAGAAAAAATCCCCGGATTCCGCAAGGAGCTGTTCGGCCTCTATTTTTGCCAGGGAATTGGCCAGTAAATAGCCTCGATAATCGGCATTTTCGGCCAGTACTGAAGTCAAGAGTGAATCATGCAATTCCTGGTCAAAAACATTTCTAGCGTAATGCTTTGCCATCAATACCTTGACCATCAAGTTCTGTCCCGCAGAAAATTCGATGGCACTTTCGAAATGCCCACGAGCGATTTCGGGTTCACCGCCAAGTGCCGCTGGTCGCAGTGACTTGATTACCCCCAGGTAGAGATGCGCTCCCCCGCCATCGTAGCGCTCATCGATGGTCAGGCAATGTTCAAACAGTGCGGTAACCTTTGCCAGGTCGGCAACGGCATTCCAGTCCGCGGAATTGGTTTGAATCCAGTTTGCCCAGGCGACGGCAAAACCGTAAAGGGCTTTGAGTTCCCCTTTCCCCTTCCCAGCCAGACTGCCCTGAAACTGATCCAGCTTGCTTGCAGTGGCTTCGCATATTTCTCGAGCTTCAAGACACAGTGCCCGACGTGCATATGACAGCGATTTGTCGGCAAGGCGTTGCGCGCGCGGTTCGTCATCGACAAAAGCAGTGCTATAGGATCCGTAGAGTTTGGACCCGGCCAGCAGCAGGTTCGTACTTTCCGGATCACCCTCGATCAGGCCATCGATCATCAACAGGTAAGCAGGTGCGCCATCGCGCACGGTCTCGGGATCGTTCTGGTTCTGGATCGCGAGCGTGATGTTGTCAGCCATTCTCGAGGTTGCGGAACTGACGAGACTGGCGCAACCCGTCAGATAAAAGGCAACCAGTAAAAAAGAGATCGCTCTTAACATCAGGCCAGGTCCACGTGAGCCTTGACTCGATTCTTTTCCATGTCTGAATAACCGTAAGCTTCGACTTTAGCAAGCATATCCCAGAATCCCTCAACCCACTGCTGATCATCCTTTCGCCCCGAGAGCTCTACCACGGCATCCGCATCGAGCCAGTAATGTTGTTCCTCGGCGGGTGTCGCTATGGTAGCAAGCCGCGTCGCTGCTAAACCGCTCTCTTCCTCGATAATAGAAAAAGCACGCATGTTGTCGCTGTCTTCCAGCGAGAGTTGGCCGCTAGCAGCGATTAAGAGGTACACAAAAATTTATCCAGAATTCAATCGCGGCAATGTTAACTTAAATCAGTTTCCCGGTACGAAATAATTGTCCCAGCGCTGGTCCAGGATCCGTATACCCGCTTCAATCGGCACGGCAATAAGGCTGTCCCCAGATTTCTCGACCAGGCCCAGGGCAAGCAACTTATGCAGCGCATCGTCGATTTCAAAATCGAGCTCGCAGTTCCAGCGGGAATCAAACCAGTGTTCTATCTCGCGATCAAGTTCCGACCTGGTCAAAGGTTCGGAACTGACCAATAGAAAGTAATACGCCAATATGGCTTCCTTGGACTCCTCCTCCTCGGCATCGTTCGCTAAACGGTGAAATACGCCCGCGTTGTTATCCAGGTTTTTGAAATACAAATTTTGCGTTAACGCCTGCATGAAACGAAGTTTTCGGTTCTTGAAATTGTTGAACTGCTTCCAAAGGTAACCACCCAGTGCGGCGGCACCCGCCAACAGGGCTACAACCGCAGCCTGGTTTAATTCGACCGGTTGGCTCCTGACACCAAGCCAGTAACCGAACAGCGATCCCAGCAACACCAGTGACGCACCGAGCTTGGTGGTCAGCACAATACCGCCACTGACGACCGCCGGGATACCGATCAACAGCTTATCCATCAAACGCATTCGCACACGTGTATTCGGGAATAACATTTCAAGATCCGCTCGGGGTACGTTTCGGAACAACTTGAGCAGGGTTGCTCCGGCACGACAAAGGTCTGAATCAAGCTTCGAACGCTCAAAATCATCCCGAATTCGCAGGTAAACCACGACTCGATCATAGTTGACGAACTCGATTGTCTTGCTGCGCAATCCAAACCACGAAGAAATCGTCTCGGCCCTGATCGATTGACCGCGCGCGAATAAAGATACCTCGGAAAAATCATCAAAATCAACATGCAAGCGAATCTTGAACAGGGACGACTCGGAAAGCGCCCGGTTCAAATCCGATTCAGTCACGCGCTCGTAGTTAGCCTTTTCAAGCAGTCCATCTAGCAACGAGACAAAGGACTGGGTATTTTCGGAAGCGTCGAATCCCGGTCGTCGGGTATCGGCATCCGGATCAATATCCGCATAGGCATTCTTTAGCGCCTCGATAACCTGGTGAAATTCGAAATGAAATATCTGGTCCAGCATGTAACTCAACTGCCGAAACGCTTCAGCATCGTTATCCAGCTTTCGATCCATCAGGCACATATCGACGATATCCTGGCGTCGATAGGGTATGAATCTGAATTTTTCGCTGTCTTGCATTATTCACCAATAATGCCAGTAACTGGAATCATAAGGAACGCTTTTGCAATGCGATAGTTTGTTTGTCGTTAACACCGATTGTTGGTATCGTCGATTCGCAGTCCTTTAACGGTGGAAATACGGTGATCTGCTAAGGCCGAGTAAAAATAGCGGAATGACAAGTGTTTAGAAACGGAGCTTAAGTAGTCCCACTATGAGCAATCCTGTCCAGGAGAAATCCCAACAGATCATACCCGCCGTACCAGACGTGGTCAGCCTGGTGCAAATCACGGATTGTCATATTTTCGCGACGGCAGAGGACCGCCTGCGGGGCGTGAATACCCGGCACAGTTTCGAGGCGGTAAGCAAGTCCGTCATCGACAATAGCGGGCATCTGGATTTATTGCTTGCCACCGGTGACCTTTCACAGGACGGCAGCGTCGAATCCTATACCTACCTGGCGCAAAAAATCGACGCCATGGATACTGCGACTTTCTGGTTGCCGGGTAATCACGATGAAGTCGATGTGTTAAAGGAGCAGTTCATCGGTCAACAGATTCATGCAGCGAAACACGTGCTCATCGCTGACTGGCAAATTGTATTGCTCGATTCCACGATCAGGGGTGAAGTACACGGACGTGTCTCCCAGATCCAACTGGAATTCCTGGACCACTGCCTGCGAGCCCACCCTGAAAAGCATGCACTGGTCTGTCTTCACCACCAGGCGCTGGATACTGGCAGTTTATGGATTGATCAGAAAGGACTGCGCGACAGTGATCAGTTGAGAGAAAATATTGCTCGGCATGACAATATCAGAGGTGTCTTATGGGGGCATGTGCACCAGGAAACACACCAGACAATCGGTGGCGTCGAATGGATGTCGACGCCTTCGAGCTGTGTTCAGTTCAAGCCGGACAGCGAAGAATTTGCGATCGGTACCGAAGCACCCGGGTACCGTCATCTCAATCTCTACGCCGACGGCAGGATTACAACCCGGGTGCATCGAGTTGATGGTTTCTAAATGACTAATTATCGTCGAAAAGCGATTCCAGAATCGGGCAGGTACTGGCACTTTTTTCTGAACCGTCACAGAACGAGGAAATCTGCCTCAGGCGTTTCTTTATCTTTTGTAAATCCTTGATTTTTTGACTTATTTCATCGATATGCGCCTCGGTCAGGGACTTTACATCGGCGCGTGTTTTGTTGCCCTCGGCTTCAGTCAAATCAAGCAGACCCTGGGTTTGCTCGCTCGAGAATCCAAGCGACCTGGCACGTTGAATGAAATTCAAACGTCGCAGGTGTTCATCACTGTAATCACGGTAACCCGAAGCAGTGCGCGCCGGTGCCGGAAGTAATCCAATGGTCTCGTAGTATCGAATGGTTTCAATATTGCAACCCGTCTGGGTAGCGAGTTTTCCACGCGTAAGCATCAATTAAGCCTCCAGGATAAAACTGTAATATACTCTAAACCCTGTATCTGATACAGGGTAAAGCTATTTCAGGGTACACAACTCGAATCCTGTTGACCCTGTAGTTGATACAGGAGTTAAACTGCCGCCAAATTCATTCGGGAGCAGAGTATGCACATGTTCAAATATGGAATTGTTTCACTGCTATGGATCACCAGTTTTAATATCGCAGCAGCCGAACGCTGGTTCAACCAGAGCGTAGTCGACTACGGCAGCTCGTTGTTTCAGCAGAACTGCGCCGTCTGTCATGGCGCCAATGCCGAGGGCACCAAAGAGTGGAAGAAAACGGATGCGAATGGAAACTACCCACCCCCACCCCTGGATGGCAGTGCCCATGCCTGGCACCATTCGATTCCGCAGCTTGCCCGCTCCATCAAAGAGGGTGGCATAAAACTGGGTGGTGTTATGCCTGCATTCGGCGACAAACTCTCGGACCAGGATGTCCTCGCGGTGATCGCTTACTTTCAGTCGAAATGGCCGGACGAGGTCTACAAGGTCTGGCACGACCGCAACATGCAGTAATTTTCAGCTTTGTTATGATGTGATTTCCGCAGGCATTAAGAGACAGCACTATGGCGCTCGGTAACTTTTTCAAATCAGTTTTCAGTGGCACGACCGGCTCAGGGCAACCAGAACCTTCAGAGCCGATTGACTACAAGGGATTTTCGATCGAAGCGGCACCCATCAACGAGGATGGCAAGTACCGTAGTGCAGGGTATATCAGCGGCGAAGTAAACGGCGAAATAAAGCGAATCCAGTTTATCCGTGCCGATCAAAACGCGGAGCTACAGGCCGCCATCGATCATTCCATCGCCAAGGCACAACAAATTATCGATGAACAGGGTGCGAGCCTGTTAAACAAAACCCATCTTTAACTTCCTCAGATACCTGATCGAGTGGTCGCAGGCCGTGACGACTGCTTAACGGGTTATATCTCCTTATCGATAGAATTGTCAGCTTTATCTTTTAAGCGCCCTAACCGGTAAGAATCAACAATGCCGACCAGCCAGCAGACCAACAACAGGTAGGTTGAAATGTCGGCCCATTGGGTTCCGCCCGCCGCGGCGTGATTTGTTACTTCCTCGGTGATTCGAGCCACATCAAGCGGAATTTCACCACTTAAGATTTTATCGCTGATTTGTTGCGCCTTTTCCAGGGCGATGGATAGCAATATCGTGACACAGGCCATTGAAACAACGACCAACAGGCTACCTTGAACGGGTTTCCTTAAATAAAGGTGCCCGCTTCCAGGAAAAACAAAAGCTGAAAACAATACTGCCTTCAGTGACTTACTCATCAAGTTCACCAGGTTTCAATGAGTGCCGATAGCAATCTGACAACATTTTAAAGAGAACTTCACCCTTGACGGCCAGATACCATATTTTAACCATTCTGGGTGCCTGGCTTGAGGGAGTGAAACCGAGTACTGGATTAAGCGGCGCTCAAACGGCTTGTTTAGCCAGTTCCTGTTTCAGCAGTTCGATACGGGGACGCGCATCACTCGCATTAGGCTTGATTTCCAGAAGACGTTCGAAGGCGATAATCGCACGTTCAAAATCCTGCAGGGAGCCCAGTATCATACCCAGCCCCCAGAAAGCACCAAAATGCCGCGGTTCGAGTTTCAATGTCTGCTCAATATCTTCGAGCGAACCATCGTAATCACGCTGATAGAAACGCACTGTAGCGCGACGATTCCAGCCCTCGGAAAAACCGGGCACTTCCTCGATGACCCTTGAATAAATCTCTTCTGCCGCGGCAAGGTCACCTGCACGAACCAGCTGCGCTGCCTCCAGCATCAGGCTATCGACTGCTTCCTTGCCACTTTCATACCATATTTCCCATATTGCGGCCTCGGCCTCCAATAATACCTCGGCGTTCTGACTGGTTTGCAGGGTCTGAAAAAGTCCGTCCAGGCGTTGGTCGGTCTGATCAGCTGAGCTGATGAAGGGAAAACACAAAACCAGGGCCGTGGTCATTTGTAACACCAGCTTTAAGGATCCCATGCTATTCACTCCTCGAGACGCTATGAGTACCGGCGCAATGCTACCAGTGTTTTGCCCGGGTTTCTAATCGCGCGGACTTCATTCCTGCCGCACTCACAGGAACCATTATGCCAGCAAGAGTCGTAAGCTGAGCAGAAGCATACCGATTTTCGGCATGCTCAATTTACTCTTTTGCAACGAATTTTAACGACTGGTAAGCGGTCCGCCTGGCCTGTCGACGCTTAAGCGGAGACTCAAAGAAACGGGTCAAACCTGCAACCAGGATTTCCGCATCCGCCGGCTCTAGATTCCTTATTTCATCTCGCACTGCCAGAGCCGTTTTCAGTAAATGTACCGAGACGATGTGTTCGGCCTGGCCGTGATCCAATACCCGCTCCAGCAGTTGATCTAACCTGTCCTCGAGATTGCCCGCTTTCCAGCTTTCCAGATCGAGTTCGCGGGTGGTAAATCCGGCATTGCGACCATTGAAGCATGCCATCTGCAACAGGGCCTGCGGCCATAATGCCGGGTAGCGCGAGCACTGTTGCCTGACAGCATTAGCAAAGGTCAGGCCATGCGTAAAATCAAGCCACCCCACATTGCCGGAAACCGGGACGTGAACCTTTTCCTGTTGCTCAATATCAAAACTCAACAGATTGATCGCGTTTGCAACCAGCAACGCCTGGTAAATATCTTCAGGTGGATTGCCACTGCAGGCCACCGCGGCTTTCATCGACTTGTTAATCCCCTTGTGTCGCCACAGACTGGCATCGGGTGTTTGCTGCTGGTGCTGACCCCATTTTTCCAGCTGGGTACTGTAAGCGCGAAATTCCGGAATCCTGTCCTCGCGCGAGGCGTAGATAAATTCACGCACCAGCGATAGCAACAGGGGTTCCATCACGCAGTTTCCGAGAAATTCGATAAGCTTACCGGCCTTGGTGACGTAGATCAGTGCATGCCCGAAATCGTTGTAATGCAGTAAAGCCGCTTGCGATAGCGCTGGTTCAAAGTCCGAAAAAGATAATCCGTCGCGGATGCCACCACGGATCGCCGCTACCACGGCTGCCTCATTTTCCGCCTCGATATCGTCGACAAAAGTTGATGCATCAAACGCAGAAACCTCTTCTGCAAATGGATATTCGCGTTCACGTAGAACATCGTAGGCGACGTGCGTGACGCTTTCGACAAGGCAGACCAGCTTCAACTCCTCATTTTGCCGGTTTTCTTCATATAGTGTTATCCAGTCTGCCATGCCGGCGTAGGCGTGAGTCCACCCAAACTCCATTTTCTGCCATGACCAGTCGATGGCCAGTCTCAGCACGTCAAACGGATCGGCACCCAGGCGCACCAGGCGCGCAATTTCGCGTGCGATACGGTCGTAGCTGTAGTCATCGAAGGCATCATGCAGACTGTCGATGATCGCAGCATATCTTTGCGGGTAAGGCAATTCGGTGATATCAATCCAGACCTCGTCGCCGCGTACCTCGAGCGGATAGGTCCGCAATCGATCTCCGCCAAAGAGGTTGTCGCCGGTATCGAGGTTAAATTTCCAGTTATGCCAGTTGCAAGTCAGAATACAATCCTGTGACAGGCTACCTTCAGACAGGGGATAACCTTCATGAGGACAACGATTGTCACAGGCCCTGATTCCCTCTGATGTATTGAATACAGCGATCTGTTTACCAGCAACCCGCACCAGTTTCGCTGATTGCGGACCCAGTTCGGCCAGAGATATCAACCGCTGCCAGTTCCGTTCATCAATATCGTCTTGTTTCAACGCTTGCGTCATGACATCCACCTTGCAAGATATAAAAATTTGACAGCAGTATAGAAGTTAAAGTTAACTTTAAGTCAAGTGCAAATATACAGATGATTAAAAACATGACACTTTCGCGAGAATTTTTGACGATCGGCGATACGGCGCAACGCAGCGGTGTTGCGACCTCGGCCCTGCGTTTCTACGAATCCCGTGGCTTGATCAGTTCGGTGAGAGTCGCCGGCAATCATCGCCGCTATCATCGAGCCATGCTGCGACGAATTGCGATAATCCGGGTCGCCCAGACCCTGGGACTTAGCCTGCGTGAAATCGCAGCCGCGTTCGCCACTTTGCCCGACAACCGCAATCCGACCAAAAAGGACTGGGCAAGATTATCGACAACCTGGGGCAAACAGCTAGATCGTCGTATCGCCGATTTAAAAAACCTTCGCGGCAGGCTAAGCGGCTGTATTGGCTGTGGCTGCCTGTCATTAAAGAACTGCGCGCTCTATAACGCTGGAGACGAAGCGGCGGGACTGGGATCAGGACCCAGGTACTTGCTCGGTGATGTTCCTGGCACCGGGCAGGAATCACCCTAGAACGCGACTAATTTCTATAGGAAGGATCTTTCTCGTCGAGCAGGCGAATTACCGCATTCCAGGCGAGGTCGACATGCTCCTGTGTTTCCGTTGCACGCGCCTTGCCATCATGTGCCAGTTCATCCACAATTTCGGGCGCGGGCGTCACGATGTCGCGACCAGAGCCCAGTACAATTCGGGGAAACGAGATGCAGGGTCGGGTTATTCATAAGTTCTCCGGGTGCCCGGTTTTAATTCCTTGTGGATTTCTTCGCAGCAATCAGGCTGCGGCTAAGATATTGGTAGAAATCCCAGATGGTACCCTCGAGGTCGCGTGGTGCCAATGGACCAGGCTCATGAAAGCGAGACCCCAATCCCTGCTGCACCCGCAGCAAAACCTGTTTGTCCTCATCCATGGTATGTTGAAACAATTCGATCGCGTTATCGACGTCCTGCTGGGACCAGTGATCGCCAAAAAATATCAGACCCTGCTTAACCCTGACCCGGTCGGCGGATTCCGGGCGGATACACAGAAATGAACTGTAATCACTGCCCACGCCAACCAGGAGTCCTGGTGGGACTGCGAACATAATGCAGGTATTGCCTTCGTCATCGCCCAGGTCCGGATGGCCGATACGGCCTTTCGCTACGCGCGAGGTAAAACCGACGCTATAGCCAAAATGCCGCCTGCCCGGCGTCAGGTGGGAACACAAGCGACTCGGATTCACCTTGTGCAGGGTATCTCGATGCAACGGCGTCAAGTGATAGCCCTCCATGAAATTTTCCAGCAGACACTTCCAGTTTGTGTCCCAGGTTTCGTCGGCGAGGTAGCGCAGTGACATCTGCTCCAGGTGATAGTTTTTAATCACCTTATCAAGCGCCACCAGTTGCTTACCGATACTGGTCGCTCGCGGATTTAAATTCGCAAATATGAACCCCTGCCAGAACTCGCATTTTAATTCGGGGAGCCGGCATTCCTGCATGTTGAATACCTCGTGGGAATCAATATGCGGTGCGTTCAATAGTTGCCCCGCCGTGTCATAGGCCCACTGATGATATGGGCAGAGAAATTTCTTCGTATTGCCGCTGCCTTCGACAATCACGGTACCCCGGTGTCGACAGACATTCGACAGCACGCGAATCACGCCATCCCGGCCATGCACCACGAGCAGGGGCTCGCCAATCTGATCGAAAGCAAAGAAATCGCCCGGTTGACTTACTTCTTCAACCCGGCCAACGCAGAACCAGTCCCTGGCAAACAACTCGCTGCATTCGGTTTGCGTCCACAATGGATCGGTATAAAAAGCACCGGGAAGCGAAAATCCACGCTCGTAGGGTTTCCCCTTTAATGCGCGCAGGGTTTTCAAAAACGATGAAATCTCCGAATTTGCCGGGATCGATGCCATAAACCAGAACCTGCCAGTCAGGATTTATTGATTGCGAAGTCAATATGTTGGCCTATATTAATTAACTGGGGTTAAATAAAACAGGGGAATTCGCATGAGCGAAGCCAGTATAAGTGATGTAAATCCGTATGACGCACCCGATGCGTCTCTGGATACCGGCCACGACGAAGGGTCGTATCAACCGAAAATATTTTCATTTAGCGGCCGCATTGGTCGAATGCGTTACCTGGCTTACAATATCGGCGCCAACCTGGTAATGCTCGCAGCCTTGATTCCTCTGTCAGGTGGAATGGCCGGTCTTGCGGCAATGCCTGATTTTGGTTCCGCTTACGGCATCATTTATATTGTCGCCAATATAGTGGGCTTTGTTCTCGCAATCATGTGGGGGAAACGCAGGTTAAATGATCTCAACCGTACCGGTTGGTTGATGTTTTTGCTGATTGTGCCCCTGGTGAATTTAATCTTCATCATTTACCTGATTTGCTTCAGCGGCAGCGAAGGGCCAAACAATCACGGTCCATCGCCCGTTGCCAATACCATTGGCGTCAAAATCCTGGGATCCCTGTTTTTTATAATGGTCGCACTCGGGATCATCGGAATCTTGGCAGCAATAATAATTCCAATGGTTGCGGGCTAGGTGGGACCTGGCACGGGCGACTAATCGTCACTCAAAAGCCGGCATCACCTCGGAGCAGAATAGTTCGAGTGAACGCTTTTGTTCCTTCTGTCCTAGCCCCATGCTGGCATAGTAAATAAACTCATCCACGCCAAGCGCTTCGTAGCGCTTGAGCTTGGCGATGACCTCTTCGGGCGAACCGAACATCAGGTTCTGTTCCAGCATTTCCGCATTGTACTGTTCACGATCGGTCAACTCTTCGAGCGGAATTTGCTTCGGGAAACCATTGTTAACGTCGCCGAGATTGCGGAACAGGTTTTCAAACTGCCCCAGCACCGTCTGTATTGCCTTGATCGCAGCCTCGCGACCCGAGGCATCATCATAGAGCGCGGTATGACGCATCAAGGCGAAGGTCGGTCGATCTGCGCCCGGGTTCGCTGCAATCGACTCATCGAGTTGTGACTTGTAAAGCTCCGCCTCGGCAAACGGGCGCGTCAGGGGCCATGACATTACGTTGCAATTGTTTTTGACCGCATAATCAAATGTGATCGGCGAACGCGCCGCGATCCAGATCGGCGGATGGGGTGTTTGCACCGGCTTTGGCACCGAAGTTGCAGTCGGAAAAGACCAGAATTCACCATTATGCTCGTAATCCCCTGCCCACAGCGCTTTCAGCACTGGCAACATTTCATTCATATATTGATAGGCATCGGATTGCTTGAGACCAGGGTGCATGCGGTCGAACTCTCGTTGGTAGGCACCTGATCCAATACCAAACTCGAGACGCCCGCCGCTGATCAGATCGAGGAACGCCGCTTCGCCGGCCAGGTTGATCGGGTGCCAATAAGCCGCAACCGCTACCGCGGTACCGAGACGTATATTATCGGTGTGATTAGCCCACCAGGTTAAAATCTGGAATGGATTGGGTGCGATGGTCATTTCCAGTGCGTGATGTTCAGCAGCCCAGGCGACACTAAAACCAGCCTGGTCCGCCATCTGCACCATTTCCAGGGTATGTCGCGCCACATCGCTCATATCGATGTTGTCGGTCATGCGCTCTAAATTGATTGCTAAATGAAATTTCATATTACTTACCTTACTTGTTCGAGTTACTCGGTTTCACCGGCTGGGCGTTACCGCC
>CALJYH010000091.1 GCA_937984095.1 uncultured Gammaproteobacteria bacterium
TGGGAAGTAAAATAGGGAGTGAGTGCCTGGGCCAGCTTTTCGATCAGCGATTCAACTGAAGGTAGGGACACACGAGCTCCGCTTGATTAATTGCGGACGCTTTATAGCATAAATTCATTTCGAAAACAGTAATATCGCAGCCGCGGTCTCAGTCTTCGTGATAGTTTTGCAACCAGGATTCGGTAATTAATGCGGCGGCCAGGCTGTCGATTTCCTGTTTGGATTTCTTACACTGGGTTTCCTCTGCGATCTGGTAGGCTTCGCGAGTAGTCAGCCTCTCATCAATCATCGTGGTATCAATCCCGAACCGGCCTTCTAACTGACGACCGAAGCGTTTTGCGCTGGCGGTCATTTCCTGGTCTTTGCCTGCCATGCTAAGCGGTAAGCCGACGACCAGTTTTTGAGGCTGCCAGGCGTCCAGTAGTCGCTTGATACCCTTCCAGTCATCGTTTTTCACCGCTCCAAGGGGGGTGGCCTGTCGGGTTAGAGTTTGTCCGACCGCGACACCGATCCAATGACTGCCAAAATCGAAACCGATGACTGTTTTCAGCTTTTCAGGCATTCCCGCTCACGGGAGAGAGCATATTGATATCGAAGCCGAGCGTGTTGAAGGCGACCTGCCATTTGTCTTCGGGTTTTTCATGGAACAGAAGGTCGGCGTTGCAGGTCGATGTAAGCCAGGAATTCTGTTGTAACTCTGATTCGAGTTGGCCTGAAGCCCAGCCCGAAAACCCGAGGATAACCAGGTAGTCCTCGGGACCCTTTCCGTCTGCGATTGCCTTAAGTATGTCCAGCGAGCTGGTTAAATTGATCCCGCTAGAAACCTCGACGCTATTCTGCCAGTGGCCATCGCTCGAATGCAGTACAAAACCCTGCTCAAGTTGCACCGGGCCACCAATATAAACAGGTTGATTCCTGACTGCTTCATCTTTGCAACTGATATCCAGTTGCTGGAAGATATCGTCTAGAACTTGTGATGTTTCGTGATTGACAACCAGGCCCATGCTGCCATTTTCGTTATGCTCGCACATGTAAACGAGGCTGGAAGCAAAGATTGGGTCCTTGATCGCAGGTGTGGCGATAAGGCACTTATCAACAAGACTGGCAGTTTGCTGTGTCATGGCAAGGTCTTAGCTTACTCCGCTTTTGGTTCTAAATCGATTGCTTTTAAAATCCCAGGTCCGGATGATGACTATCTGGTCGGCACGTTCTTTCAAGGCATCGGAAAATGGTGCGAAGGGCTGCGCCATACGCAGGATTTGCCTGGCGGCTTCATCCAGTACTGTAGTGCCTGATGAACTCGTGATCTGCATGTCGAGAACCTCGCCGGCCGCATTGATTCGTACACTCATTCGTAAACGACCATCAAGGTTTTTGAGTCTGGCTTCCCGTGGATAGTTCAGATTGCCGGTATGCTCGATTTTTTGGACCCAGGAAGCCAGGTAACTCGCCTCGACAGCCTTGCGTGTGCTTGCTGTCAGCGTGATGGTCCTGGGGCGCTTGGCATAATCGATAGTCATTTGCCGGATTTCCGCCTGTAGGCGGGCGATCCTGGATTCGCGTTGCTCGGTTTCGCTGATTTGCCGCTTATCCGAATCCTGGGCTCGTTGTTGTTTTTGCTGATTCGCGTAGTTATCTGATTCAATTTGGGTCAGAAAATAAAGCTTACTGATTACCAGCTGTTGCTTGTGCAGTTCGGCCTTGTCCTGGTCAGACAGGCCTCTTTGGTCTGCCGGGGTCGGGGACGATACCGGGGCGCCGGGACGAGCTTTATCATCGGAATTGCCACCCCCTGCCTGATCGTCCTGAGCCAGAAAATCGGGATTTTCGGCTACTTCGATGCTTTTGGAGTTGGCAAGAATAATATCCAGGCTCGGCAATGGTTCGACATTGTTGCTACTCGATTGGGTGAAACCCACACCGAGCACTACAATGGCATGCAGCGTCAGTGCCAGAAAGAGAGTGAAGCCGAGGCGATCACTAGCGGAGATCCGTGGGCGGATTGCTTGAGCTTGTGCCATATTGGAAGTCTATTGTGCCAAGATTAGTTCACTACCACCAGCGAATCCATCTGCTTTAGTTGATAATAGTTGTTGGCCAGGAAACCGCAATTTTGATTTTGTTGGCTAATGAATGACTTACCATGATCTCTCGTGATTCTCCGATCACGATGAAGTCTTCGATATGTAGTGATTTTGCCAGATCGTAGTGCCCCTGAAACCCGTTAATCATCAGGGCGGTTGCAGCGACGTCAGCACGAACCGGGTCACTGCTAAGAACCGTCGCCGAGCTTTGCCCGGTGGCTGGCTTCCCACTGCGTGGATCAATGATATGATGCGCCTGGTTTTCTCCACGCTGATATTGGCGTTCGTAGTTTCCCGAGGTAAAAAGGTTGTGTTTGCCCTCGATTTCAAGGCTTGCAACGACGCCGGGCGCAAATGGATTTTGAATACCGATTCGCCAGGGACGACCAAACCGATTCCCCGCGATTGCCATATCACCACCCGCATTTATGATGTAGTGATCGATACCATTGTCGTCCAGGTAACGGCTGATTAATCCCACCGCGTAGCCCTTTGCAATTCCACCGAGGTCAATCTGCAAATGGGGATTGTTGCTAACGGCAGTTTTGTCATCGATCTTTAAATCATCCATACCGGGAATATTACGCCTGATTACCGCAACGGTGCTCATGTCGGCCTCGCGGCCGTGAAATCCATATGCGGCAATGAGACTGCCGAGTGCGGGATTAAAAAGTCCGTTAGTAGTGTCATAATAATCTCGGCTAAGCTGCAATAACGGAGCCAGGCTTGCCGGTACTTGCGCCCTCGAATTTTGCATCAGCGCTGCGTTGAAGCGCGTCAGATCACTATCCTCCCAGGCGTGCCATTGCTCGCGGTGGATGCTTAGTCGTCGCTCTACTTCAGTGAGTAAATACTCAGCATGGTTCAGGTCTTCGGTAATCATCGTAATCTCGATGATGGTGCCGAACTCGAGCAGATGTTGTTCGACGAGATGCTGTCGAGGTTCGCAACCGCTAAGGTTTAAGACGAGTAAAAATAGGCAGGTTAAACGGGAAGGTGTTGCTCGATGCACTCAAACAGGTCCGCGCTGATGTTAATGTTAAAATCGCTATCCAGCTCGCGGATGCAAGTGGGGCTGGTAACGTTGATTTCAGTGATGTAATCACCAATTACATCGATGCCCACAAACAGCAAACCACGTCTACGTAGTTCGTCGCCGAGCTGTTCGCATAGCCATTGATCACGCTCACTCAATGGCTGTCCGCGTGTGCTTGCGCCGGCAGCAATGTTACCCCGATGCTCGCCCGCCGCCGGCAGGCGCGCCAGGGCGTAGGGTATGGCAACGCCATCGATCAATAAAATGCGTTTGTCACCGTCGCGGATCTCGGGGATATAACGCTGAACCATGGTTTGTGACTGGCCATGTTTTGAAACGGCTTCGATGATCGCATTGGTATTGGGGTCACCCGCCTGCACCCGGAAAATCGACTGGCCACCCATGCCGTCAAGCGGTTTGATAATGATATCCCGGTGTTGCTCTATGAAACCCCTCAGGATTTCAGCATCACGGCTAACCAGGGTTGCGACACAGCATTGGGGGAAGACGCGGGTAAAAAGCTTTTCATTACAGTCACGCAGGCTTGCAGGTTTATTGACCACGAGCACGCCGCTTTCCTCTGCCTGCTCGAGGATATAAGTGCAATAAATGTATTCAAGATCGAAGGGGGGATCCTTGCGCATCAGGATGGCGTCAAGTTCGCTTAGTCGACAGTGACCCGCATCGCCGTAGTCAAACCAGTGCTCGTTGTCGTCGTAGAGCGTGAGCGTCTTGAACTGTCCCATTGCGATGCCATTATCGAGGAATATGTCGCTAAGCTGAAAGTAAAATATCTGCCAACCACGCGCCTGTGCCTCAAGCATCATGGCGAGGCTTGAATCTTTCCAGGGTTTGATGGTTTCAATCGGGTCCATCACGATTCCGAGCTTACGAACTTTGGACATAAATGCGGTAGATTAAGTGTTTTGATGACTCGGGTGCGGTTTAGATAATTTTACTGCATTAAACCGCCCCGGCACATTTAAAAAAATGTACCTGCGCAAAGCAGGCCGGAGCCAGGTGTAGCTTGTTAAAACCCCTTTATTGAACTACTTTTGAGGGTAATGGAATTTTTGAAAATAGCCAGTGAATCTCAGCCTAAATTCGTAGAATTTACATCATGTAGTTTTATTAAATCACTGGTTTAACATATAAATATCCATATAATCATGTCCTTATAAAGTGGGGATACTCCACTTAATAATCATTGGGGGTTACGTGAATACCGAGTCTCAGATAGCAGCTGGAGCGCAGCAATCGGTCAACCTTAACGTTAAGGTCATGGTTATAGACGATAGCAAGACCATCCGACGCAGCGCCGAAACCCTGTTGAAAAAAGTGGGCTGCGAGGTGGTTACCGCCATCGACGGTTTTGAGGCTTTGGCAAAAATTACCGAGCATAAGCCGGATATCATCTTCGTTGACATCATGATGCCGCGCCTGGATGGTTATCAGACTTGCGCACTGATTAAAAACAATCAAACGTTCAAGGCTACCCCGGTCATAATGCTCTCGAGCAAGGACAGCATTTTTGATCGCGCACGCGGCCGCATTGTCGGCTCGGAAAAATACTTAACTAAACCATTTTCCAAAGAAGATCTAATCAATGCGATAACGACGCATGTCGGTTGAGCGGATATGGTAAACGGAGATTGAGGAAAGTTTAGAATGACGCATGTACTAATTATTGATGATTCTCCGACGGAAGTTCACGTTTTCAAGAGTATGCTTTTGAACAACGATATTGAAGTTTCGGTTGCCAGGAATGGTGAGGAAGGCATTGAGAAAGCAATCGAGATTAAACCCGATTGCATATTAATGGACGTGGTAATGCCGGGTAAGAATGGTTTTCAGGCAACGCGTGATCTAAGCCGTAACCCGGAAACCTCAACAATTCCCGTGATTATCATAACCACCAAGGATCAGGAAACCGACAAAATTTGGGGCATGCGTCAGGGTGCGAAAGATTATATCGTTAAACCGGCAGACGAACGAGATTTGATCGAACGCATCAATAAGGTTATGGGTTTCGATCTCGATTACGAAGATTGAACGGGATCGTGAATCCATGCCCATTGCATCAGCATTTGAAATTCTAAAAGAAATCGACTCGCGCTGTCGTAGAAATTCCAGTGGCTTACCAGTAGCCAAGACGGTTGTCGATGACTGGATTGGGATCGGATTTTTGATAAACGGTATACCCCTGCTGGCAAAGATGGATGACGTTAGTGAAATTTTGCCACCGCCGGAAACGATCCGGGTGCCCGGAGTAACACATTGGGTCAAGGGACTCGCAAATATTCGTGGTAATTTGATACCGGTACTCGATATGAATGGATTTCTGTACGGAGAACCAACCAGGATTCGCAAACAAAGCAGGATTCTTGTTATCAATAAGTCGGGTGTGGTTGCTGGATTACTGGTAGACGAAGTTTTTGGACTGAGACGCTTTAAACCTGAAGAACACCGGCAGGAAGTTATGCAGGACGCGGGCACGATGGGCGCCTATCTCGCAGGCACATTTGTTGATCAGGTGCGTAGCTGGAACGTGTTTAGTGTCAAGAAATTAACCAGGGCCGAACATTTTCTACGAGTCGTTTAAAGCGCTTGGCCAGGTATCGAGGAAACCATATAAGTGTTAGATAAAATCAAAAACATGCTTCCCGGAACAAAATCGGGCTTTGCCCCGTCTGTCGGGCAGCGTGGTAGTTCCATCAACAAGAAAGCAGTTGCTGTTGGTGCGTTGCTGATTCTGTCGGTGCTGGCAATGGTAGCGTTGTTCAGTGCAGAAAACGGACAGGCGCGTAACAATAAACTCTATACTACTATCGCTTCGGAACAGCAGGTTATATCGCAGCAAATTGCAGTCAATGCACTAGAAGCAGCCGCAGGCCAGGAGCGTGCATTCGATCGACTGGGCGAGAACCAGAATCGATATCTCGATACCCTGGAGAGATTCAATAATGGAGATGCAACTCAGGATTTACCCGCTTTACCAGAGAAATTCTCGGTTGAGTTCTCGAATGTGAAGTCGATTTGGAATGATTATGATAAACACATCGCTACCGTGGTGGCGGCTAAAACATCGATAACCACAGTTAATGAATATGTTACGCAAATTAACGAGTCATTACCGGAACTCATATCGTTATCTGATCTTGTGGTGGACGAACTGGTTAAATCGGGGGCGCCACGCAGGAACATTGCTATCGCCGCGCGCCAGGTCATACTGATTCGAGGCATCGAGCATAGCCTCAATCAGATACTGACTGATGGTGAAGTGGTCATGGCGGCGGCTGAGCGCTTTTCTACCGAAGCCACCCAGATAGAAGCACAATTATTAGCAATGCTTGAAGGGGATTCTTCGCAGGGAATCACCAAATTCACCGGTCCAACCGTGGTTGGCAACCTGTTGCAATTTGCAGATCTCTACTCTGTGGTGCGTAAGAATGTGCGCGAGATTCTCGATAATTCGGCCCAGATATTTAAAGTGCATGAAGCGGCATTGAAAATTGATGAATTGAGCCCACTGCTGCTGTCTGCCTCCAGCGGTTTGATCAAGGCACTTGAACGCAGTGGCGAAACGGGAAAATCCTACATCCTGATTGGTTATGCAGTGGGAATGTTTGGGCTTTTACTTTTGGTGTTGCTGATTGTAATCATCTCGCGTGGATCCCAGGCCAGCCTGTCAGAATCTCAGGAGCAGAATGAAAAGAACCAGCGCGCAATCCTGCGACTGCTCGACGAAATGACAAATCTTGCCGATGGTGATCTCTCGACACATACCACCGTAACCGAAGACATAACCGGAGCGATCGCCGACTCGGTTAATTACTCGATAGACGCATTGCGCGACCTGGTCGGTACCATTAACAGTACCGCAAACCAGGTAAGGACTGCGGTTCGAAAAACCCAGAATATGACAGGGGAACTAGCCGAGGCGAGTGACGCGCAGGCACGACAGATAACCACGGCTAGTAATGCTGTTACCGAGATCTCGAAGTCTATGTCGCAGGTTTCGGAGAGAGCGGCTGATTCGGCTGAAGTAGCACGAAAATCTGTCAGTATTGCACATAAGGGTGGCGAGACCGTGCGCCAGACTATCGAAGGTATGGAGACCATTCGTGAACAGATACAGGAAACCTCCAAGCGTATTAAGCGACTGGGTGAGTCATCACAGGAAATTGGGGACATAGTAAATCTAATTACGGAGATATCCGACCAGACCAACATTCGTGCCCTGAATGCCGCAATTCAAGCGTCGATGGCGGGCGAGGCCGGCCGTGGTTTTGCGGTGGTTGCTGATGAAGTCCAGAGACTCGCGGAAAGAACTGGTGACGCGACCAAGCAAATCGAGGCCCTGGTAAAGACCATTCAAGCGGATACCAACGAAGCGACGGTTTCGATGGAGCAAAGTACTGCTAACGTTGTAAAGGGAGCTAAACTAACTGAGAACGCGGGAGGCGCGCTGGATCGTATCGAACAGGTTTCTATGAACCTGGCACAGCGCATTCTGGAGATATCGGACTCAACGCGTGACCAGGCCCAGGAGAGTGTAAAAATTACTGAAACCATGGATGTGATACAGGAAATTACTGCCAAGACCTCGGAAGGCTCGAACCAGGCTTCGAGTTCGATTGGCGAGTTATCTGATATGGTCAAAGAGATGCAGACTTCGGTTGCGGGCTTCAAGCTCCCTGGAGTTGAGTCGCTCGAAAGCAGCATGATGCAAGACGCCGATGATCTTGCCGCGTTGGGTTTAGAGCCTGAAGCGGAAAAATAGAAGATTCGATGAATTCCCCTGAAAATTCGATAAAACAGAGTGCACTTGGGTGGGTTAAAAAATCCATCGATGACAACCTGTCTGATATCAAGACGGATCTCAAACTCTATATCGAAGAGGCTGATGACGCGTTACTGGCAGCTGTTAAGGAAAGGCTGAGCGTTATTCAGGGCGTGTTGGTGATGATCGAGCAGTATGGCGCCGCGATGTTAACCGATGAAATGGTTTCGTTGACGGATTTCATCATCGATAACAAGCAGGAAAAGGGTGAGCAAGCCCTCGAGGTCTTGCTGCGAGCTGTGTTGCAATTGCCTGATTACCTTGAACATATTCAGTCGGGCCATCGTGATATTCCGATCGCTATATTGCCGCTGTTAAATGATATCCGTGCGGTCAGAGATCAGGATTTATTTTCTGAGAAATTACTTTTTCTGCCTGATCTTTCGATGCATCAGGAAGATGCCAAGGTAGCGTCAATCGACGACGACAGTAATCAGGTATCCAGGCTTCTCGCAAAAAAGTTACGCCCGATTTACCAGCTGGCACTGGTGAACGTGATTAGGGATCAGTCGGTTGAAGAGAGCCTGAAGCGCCTCGAGAAGGTATGTGAAACCCTGGAGGAGCGTTCTTTTTCCGAACAGATAGCCCGTATCTGGTGGATAGTAGGAGCACTTATTGAATCTGTCTCACGCCAGCAACTTGAACTTGGTGTATCGATAAAGAATTTGCTTGGCAAGGTCGATGCCTTGTTCAGGGTAATCCTGATAATTGGGGAGCGTGGCTTACTCCAGCGTCAGCCGATCGAGCTGATCAAGAATTTTTTGTTTTATATCGCCCAGCCGGAATGCGATGGACCCAAGGCGAAAGCGATAAAGACCGCTTATCGACTTGAGCAGTTCCTGCCCTCGGAATCCGCACGCAGCGAAGTGCTGGATAATATCGCGGGGCCCAACCAGGCCTTATTGAAAACAGTGTCAGAGGCGGTAAAAGCCGATATTGAGTCCATTAAATCGACGCTCGAGGTTTACGTCAACGGAGATTTAACGAGAGTTGAAGCGCTGAAAGATTTGCCCCAGGAGATGCATATCATCTCCGACACACTGGCAATGATTGGACTGGGTTCGCAGCGGCAGTTAATTAAAGGCCAGATTAGTATCGTTAAGGATATCGTCTCAGGAGATCAGGTAGCCGATGAAGAGAGACTGCTATCGATGGCGGCGGAACTACTCCAGGTTGAGCGGGCACTTGATCAAATGCAAAAGCGCCAACCGATCGATACCGAGCAATCCAGGCCAGAATCCGACGTCTCGAGAGACTACGAGCTTGATAGTGTACTGACGGCAGTAGTCACAGCAGCACTTGATGACATCCAGAAAACCAAAAACGCAATCCTTGATTTTATCAAGGATCCCGGGCGCAGTGAAAATATTGATCTGTGCGTAGCCCTGATGGATGAATCCCGGGGAGCGTTGCAGTTGATGAATCAGCACCGCGCGGTTGCCGTGGTCGATGGATTGCTGGCTTATTTAAAGGGCTACGATATTGTCGAATTTATGGAGGCCAGCAGGCTGGACGCACTGTCACAGGTCGTAGTTAGCCTCGAGTACTATCTCGAAGCGCTCGGTGAACACCGCAGCGATGCTGGCAGTATTCTCGACTTTGCCGACGTGCAACTGCAGGAGTTGCTGTCCAATGTACATATCGCGGGCGAGGGTGACAAAAGCGATGAACCGGTAGTCGTTGTTGTCGAAGCCCCAGCTGAAGTGGCATCTGAGGAACCCCCGTTAGCGGCCGTCGCCGACGACCTGGAACCGGAAATTGCCCAAAGTGCCGTGGGATCAGAAATGCCAGTGGAGTCGGTTGAACCAGCCGCATCCGATTCTGGTGCTACCGAGCCCGGCATCGAAACAGAGACTGCCTCGATTGACCGAGATTCGGGTGGCGCTCTTAAACAGGTTTCTACAGCGCTTGACGACAGTTCTGACCATTCGACTAGCGCTCTAGATGAAACGATTGTAGCTGAAGTCGAAACAGCTAGTGCACCAGCCGAGGCTCGTATTGAAGTCGAGCCGGTTGATATGAATCTGCAAGTCCTCGGGCCGGACAGCGACCCTGAAATTCTCGAGATTTATCTTGAGGAAGCCGAGGAAGAGGCGCAGAACATTGCGCGCTTGCAACAGGATTGGTTACTGCACCCGGAAGATGAAAACGCGGTAAAAAATATCCGCCGCGCCTTCCATACCATCAAAGGTAGCGGGCGTCTCGTCGGGGCGATGAAAATTGGCGAGTTTGCCTGGGATTATGAACAACTGTTGAATCGAATTATCGATAAGACGGTTGCTCCCAACAAGCAGGCTATAGAAGCGGTTGGCAGCGCAACCGAAGCGTTGAAGGAACTGGTAAACGAGCTAAAGACTGCAGAGACTCCCAAAGCTGATATCGGTTACCTGAGAGGCCTGGCACGGGCGCTGGCAGAGTTTAAGGCTGACCAATTGTTGATTGGTCACATCCAGACGGATACTGCAACTGAATCGCCCCATGATCGAATTACCGATGATGATGAATCCCGATGGAAGGGAATCGATCTCGGTGCGACCACCCAGGTTATTCCCCCGGATAGACTGAACGAGACGATACTCGATGAAATCGAGCCCGATACCGTGCAGGTAGACCCAGAGACTTTCGAGGTGAACAGCGAGCAGGTCCGAGAGCAGGGTGGCGAGACTGAGATTGCACCCGGCACCTCTGACCTGGGCGACACTCAACTGGTGCAATCCAGTTCAATCCCGCCCCGGGTCGAAGCAGAGAGATTCAGGAGCGAACCAGGAACACCGGAATCGGAGGGAGAGATCAGGGCGGCGACTGATTACTCGAAACGGGCAGTGGATCGCACACGAAACGAAGCCGACGAGATCCAGGCTATGGATATTGATGATGTCGAGCCCACCCCCAGGGAAGCCATATGGGTCGAAACAATGGGGGAAGATTTCCTTGGTGAACTCCTCGGTGATGATTTTGCTGAGGAAACTGCGGAAGACGTTTCCCTTATGGAGGAATCGCCCGCGGCCTCAGGGATCAAGAATGATGAGGCAGACCTGGAGTCGTCCGAGGCTGAAGCAGTAACCATGGAATCTATCGAGCCTGAAATAATAGTCGAGCAGGCTTCCGAGACAGAAATCGAGAACTCGGAGACGCTGGAGTCCGGCCAGGGTACTGAACAGGAGCCCCCCCCGGACCCTTTCGTCGAAACGACAGGGAGCCTAATGCCTGGAGAAGAGGCAGGGGAGAGCGAGCCCGGGGATCAAGAGCCGCCAGAACCAACCGACCTGTCATTCGATCCGGAGCTTCTGATCATTTACCAGCAAGAAGTAGAACAGCACCTCGGCATAGTAAGTTTCGCCCTTGATCATGCGGAACAGATCCATGAATTAATCCCTGGCGAAGAGATATATCGCGCGCTTCATACTATTCACGGTGCCTCGCGCACCGCGGATATTCGGACAATCGGTGAACTGGCCGGTTTAATGGAAAAACCCCTGAAATCGGCAATCGCACAAAAGTTGGCCCTTGACGATGAAATTGTAGCCCTTTATCGCCAGGGTCAGCTCGAGCTTCTGCGCATGACCAAAGAATTAGTCGTTAGCCGACAGATGCCGCCTATCCCCGAAGATCTAGAGATTAGTTTCAGGGCGCTGGCCGAAGATTTTGAAGAATATACTGTTGAAATTCCAGAAGATGAGGCAGAAACGAATGATGACTTCATTGATACCCTGACCATGATGAGTGAAACGGCGGACAGGGAACAGGATACCGAGCTGCTAACCATTTTCATCGATGAGGCGAATGAATTGCTGGAAATGAGTGACAACACCTTGTACCAGTGGTCGCAGCAAAAATCTGATGAGGCGGGCGCCCAGGATTACAACGCGGTAATGGAGCTGCAACGCTACCTGCATACGCTCAAGGGTGGCGCTCGTATGGCTGAGCTCAAGGAAATCAGCGACCTCTCGCATGAGATGGAATCGATGTTTATCGCGGTAATCGATGGGCGCGTAGAGAAAAATGATAATCTGATCGAATTGCTGAAGGATTGTTTTGATCTACTTCATAAGCAGATCGTCGAAGCGCAGGAAGGAAAGCAGATGAGTAATTCCGAGCACCAGGTAGAATTTCTTAAGGACCTGCGCCGTGGCGAAGCTGATGAGCGCGGTGAAGAGGTAGGCGACGAAGACAATGGCTTCGATATGGACAGCGAAGACATCGACATCGTCAGTGAAAATCTGCCTGGAGAGCCGCTTTCAAAGACGGAGCGTCCGTCGGCAGATGTCATCAAGGTTCGTTCGGATCTGCTGGACAACCTGGTAAGTTCGGCGGGCGAAGTTAGTATTTACCGGGCGCGCATGGAGCAGCAAGTCGCAGGTTTGGGTTCCTACCTCGGCGAACTGGGGCAGACTATTTCGCGGCTCAAGGGACAGCTGCGCAGCCTCGAAGCGGAAACTGATGCGCAAATCCATTTTAGTCACCGCGACGAGTCTGTGAAAAGGGGTGAATTTGATCCCCTCGAGATGGACCGTTACACGATGATACAGGAATTATCGCGTTCGCTAGGCGAGTCGGTTAATGACTTGTCCAGTCTGCAGGCCATGCTGGGCGAGCAGGTCCGGGATTCTGAAACACTTTTATTGCAACAATCACGGGTAAATGCGGATCTTCAGGATGGCTTGATTAAAAGCCGGATGGTCAAGTTTTCAGGCTTGCTATCTCGCCTGCGCCGCTTAGTCAGGCAAAGCAGCCAGGAACTGGGTAAGAAAGCTGACCTGATCATAACCGGCGAGGAAAACGAGGTCGACAACAAGGTGCTCGATCGCATGGTCGCACCACTCGAACATATCATTCGCAACGCGCTGTCACATGGTATTGAAACTCCGGTTGAACGGGTCAAAAGAGGCAAACACGAAAGCGGGAAAATTTCGATCGACATTACCCGTGACGGATCTGATATCGTTATTCAGGTGAGTGATGATGGAGCCGGCGTAGACATTGAAAAAGTACGCAGTCGAGCAGTTCAGCTGGGACTTCTCGACAAGAAGCACCAGGTAACCGATACCGACCTGGTGCAGTACATCCTGGAACCGGGCTTTAGTACCGCCGATCACGTAACCCAGCTTTCGGGTCGCGGCGTCGGTATGGATGTCGTCGATATCGAAATCAAACAGCTTGGTGGTTCCCTACAGATTGAAACTAACCCGCAGGGAACCACGTTTATTGCGCGTCTCCCGTTTACGCTTTCAATCAACCAGGCAATTCTAGTGCGTACCGGTGAAGAAACTTATGCGATACCGTTGATGAATATCGAAGGTATCACCCGCCTGGAAGCTCGGCAGGTGCTTGAATATTATCAACAGGATAATCCCGAGATCGAGTACGCTGGACAGCAGTTCGTGCTGCATAACCTTGCAGAGCTGGTTGATACCGGGGTTACGTTCAAGCCTTCCAGTGATAATGAAAAACTGCCAATTATTTTTGGTCGCGCTGGAGATGTCCGGGTCGCATTACATGTAGATGAAATCATCGGTAACCGTGAGATCGTGGTTAAATCGCTGGGTAAGCAATTAAGCCAGGTTAAAGCCCTTTCCGGAGCGAGTATTCTTGCTGACGGCAGCGTTGTGCTGATTCTTGATATTAACGGCCTGGTTAGACATGGTGCCGCGAGCGCTGTCAGAATTGTCTACCAGAAGGAAGATGGTCGCCTGTCGAACAAGCGCGATATCGTCATGGTGGTCGATGACTCGATCACGATGCGTCGGGTCGCCAGTAAGTTACTCGAACGCCATAATTACGAAGTAATCACGGCAAAGGATGGCGTTGACGCGCTTGCACAACTGCAGGATCTGCGTCCGGACGTGATGTTGCTAGATATTGAAATGCCGCGCATGGACGGCTTTGAGCTGGCAACGCATATGCAAAACGAGGAAAACTTTTCCAGAATTCCGATCATTATGATCACTTCACGCACCGGGGAAAAACATCGTGACCGCGCTTTTGAAATTGGTGTGAACAATTATATGGGCAAGCCTTACCAGGAAGATGAATTGATAGAAAACATTCAAACTGCACTGGGAGCCAGGTGACGGATATAGCGTATGAGTAACAAGTCAACATCGGTGCGATGTATGTTGCTGCCACTGACAACGCTTAACCTGTTAGTCCCGAACTCGGCGGTAGCCGAGATAATTGGCTACTCGACACCACGCCAGTTGTCTGACAGCAGCGACTGGTTTAGCGGCGTTGTGCTATGGCGCGGGGTATATATTCCGGTTGTTGCGGTCGAACAAATGTGTGGGCTGAATACTGCACAAACAGGACCGCGCGCAAGAATTGCTATCATTTACAATCCGGAGAAAGACCCGGATCTGCCCTATCTTGGAATTCACATGCAAGATATTCCACGAGCCTACCTGGCGGAAGCCGATAGCATGGAATCAGGCGATGACGAGGGATTGAGTGAATACTTGATGGCACGGGTAGATGATGAGCAACTAGGGAGGGTGATCCCGGATCTCGACAAAATCATTGGCGACCTCAAACGCGAATTCAATCCAGGGCGTCTGGAAGAACTAAAGGCTTGACATCATCCCGATACGTCGGACCGCCGCGAAAGCGGAGACCTTGCAACGCACGATTACTACAACATCTCAGATAAACACTACGCACTTTTCGTGGTGGTCCCGTTAGTGCTTCATGAGGTGGCTTTAGGAAAGATCTCCAAGGCTAGACTGGACGATCGCGAGCGCCGCCGTGGCAGCGGTTTCAGTGCGCAAAACTCGAGGGCCAAGCTTGACTGAGGTAAAACCGGCAGTTTTCGCGAGCTGAATTTCGGGCTGGGTCAGGCCACCCTCCGGGCCGAGCAGTATTGATATCGTTTGTGGAAGTGGCCGTAAAGCCGACGCGAGTGCATCGCCATTAAAATCCAGCAACAATCCTGATTCGCTGCTCGAGGCTGCAATAGCTTGCTTCAAATTAGTATGAAAATTGAGTGCCGGTATAACCGCACGACCGCTTTGTTCGCAGGCACTGATAGCAACACCACGCCAGTGAACCAGCTTTTTTTCAAGTTGCGTGGATTTCATAGGAGATTGCGTGCGCTCTGCATTAAAGATCGCAATCCTGCTAACTCCGAGTTCGGTGGTCTTCTGAATCACCCAGTCCATGTGATCACTGCGTCCCATTCCCTGGATTATTTCGCAATCAAGTCCGGACTCGGTTTGCAAAGGTAGTGCCGAGTTAATCGCGGCCTTGAGCTGCTTACCCTCGATCAGAAGTGTTGCCCGGTAGTCGATCGCCTCCAGGCCGTTAAACAACAGCAGTGCTGCGCCTGATTGCAGGCGCAGCACGTGCTTGAGGTAATGACTTTGAGACCTGTCTAGTAAAACTTCGCTACCAACGACAAGCTCCGTTCCGATATGTACGCGGGGAATCCGCATAGTCGGAGAACGTATCTAGTAACGGTATTGCTCAGGCTTGTACGGGCCCTCGACTTTGACATCGATATAGTCGGCCTGTTCCTGGGTCAACGTGGTCAGCCTGGCGCCAATTTTATCGAGATGCAGGCGTGCCACTTCTTCATCAAGATGCTTGGGCAGGACGTAGACTTCGTTCTGATATTTCCCCGGATTGCAGAAGATTTCCATCTGTGCCAGTACCTGGTTGGTAAACGAGTTCGACATAACGAAACTTGGATGTCCGGTGGCACAGCCAAGATTTACCAGGCGTCCTTCAGCAAGCAGGATGATACGCCGGCCGTCAGGGAAAATAATGTGATCAACCTGTGGCTTGATGTTTTCCCATTGGTACTCCTTCATCTCGGCAACCTGGATTTCGTTATCGAAATGACCGATGTTACAAACGATCGCCTGGTCCTTCATCTGGTCCATGTGATCCTTACGGATAACATTGAAGTTTCCGGTTGCGGTAACAAAAATGTCGGCCTGGCTGCAGGCGTCGTCCATGGTGACCACGCGAAAACCTTCCATTGCAGCCTGCAAGGCACAAATCGGATCGATTTCGGTAACCAGAACACTGGCACCGAGTCCCTTGAGGGACTGTGCGCAACCCTTGCCGACATCGCCGTAGCCGAGCACCAGCGCAACTTTGCCGGCGATCATGACATCGGTGGCGCGTTTGATTCCGTCGACCAGCGATTCGCGGCAGCCGTAGAGATTGTCGAACTTGGACTTGGTGACCGAATCGTTAACATTGAATGCAGGGAACGGCAGTTCACCACGAGCCTGCATCTGGTACAGGCGATGCACGCCGGTGGTGGTCTCTTCGGTAACACCCTTGATATTTTTCAGGATATTCGAGTACCAGTTAGGCGACTCGGCGAGTTTTGCCTTGATCGCGGCAAAGGCGATGATTTCTTCTTCAGTACCCGGGTTGTCGAGAACTGAAATGTCTTTTTCCGCCTTGCTACCGAGGTTGATCAGCATGGTCGCATCACCACCATCATCGAGAATCATATTGGGGGTGCCGCCGTCATGCCATTCCATGATCTTGTGGGTGTATTGCCAGTAATCTTCGAGCGACTCGCCCTTGATCGCAAATACGGGTACGCCGGAATCCGCGATTGCGGCGGCAGCGTGATCCTGGGTAGAAAAGATGTTGCACGAAGCCCAGCGCACTTCGGCGCCGAGTGCAACCAGGGTTTCAATAAGAACCGCGGTCTGAATGGTCATGTGAAGCGAACCGGCGATGCGTGCGCCCTTTAGTGGCTGTTCGCTGCCATATTTGCCGCGCAACGATACCAGGCCCGGCATCTCGGTTTCGGCGATCGCTATTTCTTTGCGACCCCAGGAAGCAAGCGCGAGGTCGGCAACCTTGTAATCGTCTTTAATAACGTCTTTGGCAGTAGCACTCATAAATAATCTCCAAAACTATTTATGAGCGTCGTTGTATTGATCTTGTGGGCGAGCCTGGCAGCCGGGCTGTCGCAACGCTCCTCGCACACAAGTCCCACGAATTCAGGGGACCGAATAGTCTATCTATATACGCGCGGCTGTCAATTCAGATCAGCCCCGCAGGTTACTTTTTACAGTCCCGCGTCAGATTTTAAGGCTTCTGTCCGGTCGGTACGCTCCCAACTCAGATCCAGGTCCTCGCGTCCAAAGTGGCCGTAGGCCGCAGTCGGCTTGTAAATCGGCCGGATTAAATCAAGCATCGCGATCAATCCCTTGGGTCGTAGATCGAAATGATCGCGAATCAAGCGGATGATGCTTTCGTCAGCGATAACCCCGGTACCGAAGGTATCTACACTGATGGATGTTGGTTCAGCAACGCCGATCGCATAGGAAACCTGCACTTCGCAGCGTTCGGCGATGCCCGCGGCAACAATGTTTTTCGCCACGTAACGCGCCGCGTAAGCTGCTGAGCGGTCGACCTTGGATGGATCCTTGCCGGAGAAAGCGCCGCCGCCGTGGCGCGCCATGCCGCCGTAGGTATCGACGATAATCTTGCGCCCGGTTAGACCGGCGTCACCCACGGGTCCGCCGACGACAAAGCGGCCGGTTGGATTGATGTGGATATTCTCCTTGCTACACTGTGAGAGCCATTCCTCAGGCAGTACCGGCTTCAGGATGGTATCGATCACGCCCTCGCGCAGAGTTGCCATGTCTACCGATTCCTTGTGCTGGGTCGACAGGACCACGGCCTCGAGGCCTACCGGCTTGTGATGTTCATAACGCAAGGTGACCTGGCTCTTGGCATCGGGCAGCAGCCAGTCGAGTTCGCCCGATTTGAACACCTGGTGCTGGCGGCGCACCAGGCGATGCGCGTAGGTAATCGGTGCCGGCATCAGGACGTCGGTTTCGTTACAGGCGTAGCCGAACATCAGGCCCTGGTCGCCGGCTCCCTGTTCCTTGTCGTCGCCCTCGTCGACGCCCATCGCGATATCACCCGATTGCTTGCCGAGGCCGGTAAGTACGGCGCAGGTTTTACCGTCGAAGCCGCATTCCGGATTGTCGTAGCCAATATCGCAGACCGTATTACGTACCAGCGCTTCCATATCGACTTCGGCATTGGTCGTGATTTCGCCGGCCAGCAACACCATGCCGGTCTTTACCAGGGTCTCGCAGGCCACGCGGGAGCGAGGGTCCTGTTCAAGCAGGGCATCAAGCACGGCATCAGAAATCTGATCCGCCATTTTATCTGGATGACCACCGGATACAGATTCTGATGTAAAAATATATGAACTCGACATGGCAACTCCCCAACCCATAAATCGAAAAGGGGCATTATATGTAACGTGATGGAAAATAACAGTCCTGATTAAAGAGTTATAGGTTTAATGGATGGGCATAAAGATTTTATAAGTTGCTGTCAATTTGCATTTACGAGAGAATATCGCGCCTTGTCGCCAGGGGGTGTGCAGTGGTTAACCTGAAGTCTCGGCCCGAGTCGTCAATTAATCATGTGTAGCTAGGAAATAATCATTATTAATCAAGAAGTTATGTTGAAAAATCGATTTTGAGGACGGTCAATGTCATCACGTAAAACGCTTGCCAATGCAATTCGCGCGTTGAGCATGGATGCAGTGCAAAAGGCCAATTCCGGGCATCCCGGTGCACCGATGGGCATGGCTGACATCGCAGAAGTACTTTTCAACGACTTCATGCGTCATAACCCGGCAAACCCGGAATGGAGTAACCGCGACCGCTTTGTCATGTCGAATGGGCACGGCTCGATGTTGCCCTATTCGGTGCTGCATTTGAGTGGTTACGACATCACTACTGAAGACCTTAAGAATTTTCGCCAGCTGCACTCCAAGACCCCGGGACATCCCGAACACGGTTATACGCCGGGTATCGAGACTACTACCGGGCCACTCGGACAGGGAATCGCAAATGCCGTAGGCATGGCGATTGCGGAGCGTGCGCTCGCGGCTACCTTTAACCGCGACGATTACAATATCGTCGACCACTTTACCTATGTTTTCATGGGCGACGGATGCATGATGGAAGGCATTTCGCACGAAGCCTGTTCGCTCGCTGGTACCCTCGGGCTTGGCAAGCTGATTGCATTCTGGGATGACAACGGGATTTCCATCGATGGCAAGGTGGAAGGCTGGTTTCTCGATGATACCGGGAAGCGTTTCGAGGCCTACGGCTGGCACGTGATTGAAGTAGATGGACACGACCCGGATGAGATCAAGATCGCGATTGAGGCTGCACGAGCGATTACCGCCAAACCTTCTTTAATTTGCTGTAAGACGATTATCGGATTCGGTGCCCCTAACAAGGCCGGTGGTCACGCCTGCCATGGCGCCCCACTCGGTGAAGAAGAGGTTGCGCTGACAAGGGTCGAACTGAACTGGGAGCCTGAAGCCTTCGATGTGCCCGAAGAAGTTTACCAGGGTTGGGATCACCGTAGGGCAGGTCAGGCGAAGCAAGATGCCTGGGACAAAAAATTTGCCGCGTATAAAGAAGAACATGCGGAACTGGCAGCAGAATTCGAGCGCCGTTTAAATCGCAAGTTGCCGCAAAACTGGCAGGAAGCCACGCAGGCATTCATCGCGGAATTGGATGAAGCTGCCGAAACCAGGGCCACCCGCCAGTCTTCACTGGCCGCGCTCGAAGCCTATTCACCGTTGTTGCCTGAACTGTTTGGTGGTTCAGCTGATCTGGGGTGCTCAAATCTGACCGAGTGGTCCGGGTTCAAGCCGATGGGTGCCGAATCACCCGAGGCCAATTACGTTAGTTACGGTGTGCGAGAATTCGGTATGTCGGCGATACTAAACGGCATCGTACTGCACGGTGGCTTTATTCCGTTTGGCGCCACCTTCCTGGTTTTTTCCGACTACGCGCGCAATGCACTGCGCATGGCGGCCCTGATGAAGATCCAGAGTATCTTCGTCTATACTCACGATTCGATCGGTCTTGGTGAAGATGGCCCGACGCACCAGGCGGTAGAGCATATGCCGTCCCTGCGCCTGATACCGGGAATGCAGCTTTGGCGTCCCTGCGACAGCGTGGAAACCGCGGTTAGCTGGAAGGCTGCGATCGAACATCGTGATGGCCCTAGTTGCCTCGTTTTTTCGCGACAGGGTTTGAAACATCAGCCGCGCGAGCCGGAACAGATCGAAGCTATTGCCCGCGGTGGATATATTCTGCGGGATTGCGAAGATACTCCCGATGTGATTATTATCGCCACCGGCTCTGAGGTCGAGTTGGCCATGGCCGCCTGCGAATCGGAAGCACTTGAAAATGAAAATATACGTGTGGTTTCGATGCCTTGTACCGAGGTGTTTGATCGGCAGCCTCTCGATTATCGGGATTCGGTTCTGCCGCCTACCGTTAGCGCACGCATCGCAGTAGAAGCGTCGGCAACTGACGGCTGGTACAAGTATGTCGGTATGGATGGAACCGTAATCGGCATCGACACCTTTGGCGAATCAGCCCCGGCTAAAGAACTATTTGCCTACTTCGGTTTCACCGTTGATAAGGTGGTGGATGCGGTAAACGACCTATTGGGTACAGACTAAATTTTTTAACTTATTTCAGGAGATATTCAGATGACAATTCGTGTCGGCATAAATGGTTTTGGTCGAATCGGACGCATGGTGTTTCGTGCAGCACAGGACTTCAGTGATGTTGAAGTCGTCGGTATCAACGATCTGCTCGAACCTGAGTACCTGGCCTACATGCTCAAGCATGATTCGGTACACGGCAAGTTCAAAGGTGATATCGCGGTGGAAGGCAATACGCTGGTTGTCAATGGTAAAAACATCCGCCTTACAGCCGAGCGCGACCCGGCCGATCTGAAGTGGGGCGATCTTGATGTCGACATAGTGATCGAAGCGACCGGGTTATTCCTGACCAAGGAAACCGCGCAGAAGCATATCGACGCTGGCGCCAGAAAAGTCATCATGTCGGCGCCCTCCAAGGATGATACCCCTATGTTCGTTTTTGGTGTCAATGACGAGAACTATGCTGGTGAAACCATCATATCGAATGCTTCCTGTACCACTAACTGCCTGGCACCCGTTGCCAAGGTTATCAACGACAATTTCGGTCTCAAGCGTGGCCTGATGACGACCGTACATGCAGCGACTGCTACCCAGAAAACAGTGGATGGGCCTTCGATGAAAGACTGGCGCGGTGGCCGCGGCATTCTTGAAAATATCATCCCGTCGTCGACCGGGGCCGCCAAGGCGGTGGGCAAGGTATTACCTGAACTCAACGGCAAGCTGACCGGGATGGCATTTCGGGTACCGACCTCCGACGTTTCGGTTGTCGATTTAACGGTTGAACTGGAAAAAAATGCCAGTTACGAAGATATTTGTGCGGCGATGAAAGCTGCCTCGGAGGGCGCGATGAAAGGCGTGCTTGCCTATACCGAAGATAAGGTGGTATCGACCGATTTTCGTGGCGAAGCCTGTACCTCGACTTTTGACGCCGAAGCCGGGATTCAAATGGATGACACTTTCGTCAAGCTGATCTCGTGGTATGACAATGAGTGGGGTTATTCCTGCAAGGTTGTCGAAATGGCGCGTGTAATCGCTGGCTGAGGATGTCCGTACTTGAATTGACCGGTCTTGACCTGGCCGGTAAACGTGTCCTGATCCGCCAGGACCTGAACGTTCCTATCAAGGATGGCGAGGTAACCAGCGATCAGCGTATCAAGGCTTCGCTGCCGACGATTCGGCATTGTATCGACGCGGGTGCGCAGCTGATGATTATGTCACACCTGGGAAGACCCGAAGAAGGTAATCCGGAGGAGCAGTTTTCACTGCAGCCTGTGGCGAGCTATCTCGGTAATGTGTTCGGTAAAGACGTGCCGCTGGTAGTCGACTACCTCGAGCGGGCGCCTGTTATCGCCAATGGCGAGATGGTTCTACTCGAAAACGTGCGCTTCAATCGCGGTGAAAAGTCCGATGATGAAAGCCTGTCGCGGCAGTATGCTGCACTCTGCGATATTTTCGTCATGGACGCATTTGGTACCGCGCATCGCGCGCAGGCATCGACGCATGGCGTGGGCCAGTTTGCACCGATTGCGTGCGCGGGTCCGTTACTCGCGGCCGAGCTCGATGCATTGGGCAAGGCCTTGCACAAACCTGAGCGCCCGGTGGTTGCAATCGTAGGTGGTTCCAAGGTTTCGACCAAATTGACCGTGCTCGATACACTCTCCGAAATCGTCGATCAACTGATTCCCGGTGGCGGAATCGCTAATACCTTTATCGCGGCCGCGGGTTACAATGTTGGCAAATCGCTGATGGAGCAGGATTTGGTTCCCGAGGCGAAGCGACTGATGGAGCAGGCGCGATCGCAGGGCCGCGAAATCCCGATCCCTGTAGACGTGGTTTGTGGCAAGGAATTTTCGGAAACAGCTATCGCGGAAATCAAACCGGTTGAGCAGGTCGAAGATGATGACATGATCTTCGATATCGGTCCGCAAACGGCCGCTCGCTTTGCCGAAATCATGCAACAGGCGGCAACCATCGTCTGGAATGGCCCGGTCGGAGTATTTGAGTTCGACCAGTTCGGCGAAGGTACCCGGTTGCTGTCGCAGGCGATCGCGGCTTCATCTGCGTTTTCGATTGCAGGCGGGGGTGATACCCTGGCGGCTGTTGACAAGTATGGAATATCGAATCAGATTTCATACATATCCACCGGCGGTGGTGCTTTCCTCGAGTTCCTGGAAGGTAAACAATTACCGGCCGTGACCCTGCTGGAACAAAGGTATTCTGACTATGAGAGCAGTTCAACGTAGAACCAAGATCGTCGCCACAATGGGGCCTGCGACGGAATCAGACGCGGCCATCGATAGTCTGATCAAGGCTGGGGTTGACGTTGTACGCCTCAACTTTTCACACGGTACCGCGGACGAACACCGGACGCGTGCCGAAAATATCCGCCGGATCGGTCTCGAGAATGACCGACACCTCGCAATACTCGCCGATTTGCAGGGGCCCAAGATACGACTCGAAAAATTCAAACAGGGCTCGATCGATCTTGCGGTTGGAGGCAGGTTTTGCCTGGATACCGAGTGTCCGGATGGTGAAGGCGATATTAACCAGGTAGGCGTGACCTACAAGAACCTGCCGCAGGATGTCAAAAATGACGATATCCTGGTTCTCGATGATGGTCGCATCGTGCTGCGGGTCGATGCGGTTGAGGGCACGCGAATTAGCTGCACGGTGCAGGTAGGTGGCGAACTTTCCGACAACAAGGGTATCAATCTGAAAGGCGGCGGTTTGACCGCCGAAGTGCTAACCGACAAGGATAAGGCTGATTTAAAAATTGCAGCGCTTATCGATGCTGACTACCTGGCGGTATCATTTCCGAGAAACGCGGCCGATATGAACCAGGCGCGCAGGTTGCTCGAGGAAGAGGGCAGTTCGGCAGGCCTGGTGGCCAAGATTGAGCGTGCCGAAGCGCTCGAAAATCTCGAGGAGATTATCGAAGCATCGGATGCGCTGATGATTGCCCGTGGCGATCTCGGCGTTGAAATCGGTGATGCAAACCTGCCCGCGGTGCAAAAGCAAATTATTCGCAAGGCCCGTGAATTAAATTGTGTGACTATTACCGCAACGCAGATGATGGAGTCGATGCGCGACAACCCGATCCCGACGCGCGCCGAAGTGTTCGATGTCGCCAACGCGGTGCTCGATGGTACAGACGCGGTCATGCTGTCGGCGGAAACCGCAACGGGTTCATATCCAAGTCAGACCGTGCAGGCGATGTCGGATATTTGCCTGAATGCCGAGCAGCAAAGCCGCGCAATCAAATCCAGGCACCGGCTCGATGACATTTTCAACCAGGTTGATGAAGCGATCGCGATGGCGGCTATGTATACTGCAAACCATTTAGATGTGCGTGCAATTGCAACCCTGACCGAGTCCGGTTCGACGTCGTTATGGATGTCGCGTATCAGTTCGGCGATACCGATTTATGCGCTGTCGCGCCACGAATCGACCAACCGTAAGGTTAATCTTTACCGCGGGGTATTTCCGGTATATTTCCCAACCATCCACACTAATCATGCCGAGGCGAACCAGGAAGCCGTCGAATTGATGAGAAAACGCGGCGAAGTCGAGGATGGTGACCTGGTGATTATCACCAAGGGTGACTTGATGGGAACCGGGGGCGGGACCAACGCCATGAAAATTGTCGAAGTCGGCAATATGCCGGATTTTATCGCCTAGACCGCCGCGGTGTTGGGTGAATCTCTGCGCACCAGCAGGCTGTAACTGAAAATAGCAAGCCCGATCCAGATTCCGATAAATCCGATCAGCTTGTTGAAATCGAAAGCTTCTCCAAGCAGCAGAACGCCGCATAAAAACTGCAGTGACGGTGTAACGTAGAATAGTATTCCCACCGTGGTCAAGGGCAACATGCGCGTCCCGGCAGTAAAGAAGGCGAGAGGTATTATCGTCACTGGCCCGCCGAGCATCAGCAGCAAATCGGTATTCCGGCTGTGATTCAGGAACATTGCTTCTCCCTGGAAATGCAGCCATGCGATCAGCGCCAGCGTAAATGGCAGCAATAGCAGAATCTCGACCAGCAATCCGGGTACGGCATTGGTTTCCATTTGTTTACGCATCAGCCCATAGGTGGCAAAGCTCAAGCCCACCGCCAGGCCTACCCAGGGAATGGTTGCGGTCGCGAAGACATAGTACGTGACCCCTGCCGCGGCAAACAGGACTGCGACAATGTTCAGGCGAGTCAGTTTTTCGTTGAACACGATGACTCCGGCAATAACATTCAGCAATGGGGTCAGGAAATAGCCCATGCTGGCTTCAACCACGCGCTGGTTGGCAACGGCCCAGATATAAATGCCCCAGTTCAGGCAAATCACCAGACTGGAAAAGGCCAGCCATCTGAGTTCTTGCCAGGATGCGAGTGCATTCTTAACCTGCGACCGGCGCCGCTCGCTCAGCAAAACCAGTAGCAACAGCACTGGAAGCGACCATAGCATGCGGTGTAGCAATACCTCGGTCGCGGGAACCTGCGCCAGCAATGCCCAGTAAAGCGGGAACAACCCCCAGCCGGTATAACCGGCAAGAATTACAGCGTAGCCCTTACTCATGCGAGTTTATTGTCGCCGTAAATCGCGCGCCAGCACCAGGATCAGACCGATGACCTGCAGAAAGATGGCGATACTGAACAGGCGCGAGTTATCGCGCACCAGCGGCATTTTGTTTTCCTGCAGTTCCAGGGTTTCAAAGTAGGTATCGTTGATTGATTCAATTATCGTTTTTTGTGCTGCCCCGCTAAGATCGAGCAGCAAGTCCAGGTCGCTGCCAGTATCTCTATCCATCCGGGTTGTAAATTCCTTGAGTCCATAGTTGCCCACGATTTCTTTCAGGTGATCTCGATAAATGGGTTTGACCATGTCGGCTTTATCGGGCTTACTCGAAAGCAGCAGGATGAAGAACTCTTTTTTACGTTCGACCTCATTTTTCGACTGCCATAAGCTGTCGATTAGTATCTCTTTGCTCTGGATTTCGCGATCGATGATATTGATTGCGTCATTGTTGAGTCCGATAAAGTAATGGGTAATCACCGCGGAAAGAATGTTGAAAATAATTCCCGTCAGTACAAAAACCCAGGGTGCGAGAAATCGATCAAGACGAGAGCTGGCCATGAAATTAATCGAACAGCGCCGGTAGCCGGGCATCATGCCCGCAACAAAACAGGGGGACATCGCAGTATGACTTCACGTCAGATGCATTGTCCATGACATCATCGATCGTTGGTGTAACCTGGTTTAATACGATTGCCGCGACCCGCAGTTGCCTGCTTTCCACCGCCTGCAGTGTCATCAGGCTCTGGTTGACTGCACCGATACGATCATTAACGACGATAATGACCGGCAACTGTAGTGCGCTTGCCAGGTCTGCGTTTAAACCGTTCTCGGCGAGTGGAGAATAAAATCCTCCCGCACCTTCGACGATCAGTCGATGTTCCATGTTGTCGCGACTGCAAGCGTCAACCAGCGACTCCAGGTAAATTTCCCGTTGCTCGAGGCGGGCTGCCCGATGTGGAGCCAGCGCAGCGCGGTAGCGATAGGGTGTAATCCGATCGATCTTTTCACGATTACCATTGGCGGCCTGCAATGCCGCTGCGTCGTGGGTGAGCAGATCTCCCGTAGCAGACAATTCGCACCCCGATTCCGCGGGTTTTCGAGTTTCAATACCGATTTCGAGCTGACACAACTGTCTTACGATTTCGCAGGCAACATAGGTTTTGCCGACATCGGTATCTGAACCGGTGACGAAATAGCCGTTGTCGTCGAGTGAAATCATGGCTGCATTTTGTGCAACTTGATTAGCAACTGCAAGCAATGATGGCGGTAAATGCGGGCCAGCTGTTATAATCGCGCGCGTTTTATCAGATCGTTATAAGCATGCAGGAATTTGTCGTAGGCCAGCGCTGGATCAGCGCCGCCGAACTCCAGCTAGGCTTGGGTATGGTGATTGAAATCGAGCACCGTACTGTCAGCATCGTGTTCCCGGCAACGGGTGAAACCCGCATCTATGCCCGTGCCGACGCGCCGCTGACCCGGGTGCGTTTTCGCGAGGGAGACTGGGTTGAAAAACAGGACGGGCTGATCCTGAGGGTACTCGAGCTGACCGAGGCCAACGGTTTGATCGTCTATAACTGCGAAGATGAGCACGGCAACCGGGTTGCGCTTCCGGAAGGCCGGCTGAGTAATTTCCTACAGCTGAATCAGCCAGGTGAAAGACTCCTGAACGCGCAGATCGATCGCAACAAATGGTTTAGCCTGCGCAGCAAGACCCGCGAAATCGCCAACCGGCTGCAGCAGTCATCGGTGTATGGGCTGGCCGGCAGCCGCACCAGCCTGATTGCACATCAGCTTTATATCGCGCATGAAGTGTCTCGCCGATATGCACCACGAGTCCTGCTCGCCGACGAAGTCGGCCTCGGCAAAACCATCGAAGCCGGGTTGATTCTGCACCAGTTGCTGTTACTCGAGCGCGCACAGCGGGTATTAATCGTCGTGCCCGAGTCGCTGGTGCACCAATGGCTGGTTGAAATGTTACGCCGCTTCAACCTGATGTTCAGCATCTTCGATGAGGCACGGCTTGCCGATCCCGGGTACGATGATATCGAGTTTGACGATACTGAAAATCCTTTCCATGGTGAGCAGCTGGTGCTTTGCAGCCTCGAGTACCTGGTTGGGCATCCACAGCAGGCTGCGCACGCACGCGACGGAGAATGGGACTTGCTGGTCGTGGATGAAGCGCACCATCTTTTGTGGTCACCCGAAGCGCCGAGCCCGGAGTACCAATTGGTCGAGAACCTCGCTGAAAACACCGCTGGACTATTGCTGCTCACCGCAACCCCGGAACAGCTGGGTAAGGAAAGTCATTTCGCACGACTGCGCCTGCTGGATCCGGATCGATTCAGCGATCTCGGTCGCTTTCTACAGGAAGAACAGGGGTACCAGGAGCTCGCCGATCAGGCGCAGGCTTTGCTCGAAGACCCGGAACAGGCGGCGGCGCTAGACGATTTGCTCGACCAGCATGGTACTGGCCGGGTTTTGTTTCGCAATACCCGTCACGTGGTCAAGGGATTTCCCGCGCGCGAGGTACACCCGGTGGCGTTAACCGAGGGCGGTGACGATGATCCCTACCGCCACTGGTTAGGCGAGTTTTTGCGAGAGTATCGAACCAAAAAGATCCTGGTGATTACTGCCACCGCAAGCACCGCGCAACAGCTGGTTGCCGATTTGAAACAAAATTTCGGGATACGTGCGGCGCTGTTTCACGAGGGAATGAGCCTGGTCGAACGTGACCGCTCGGCGGCCTGGTTTGCGGATCATGAAGATGGGGCCCAGGTACTGATATGCTCGGAGATCGGCAGTGAAGGGCGCAACTTTCAGTTTGCCCATCACCTGGTGCTGTTCGATCTGCCGAGCAATCCTGATTTGCTGGAGCAACGCATCGGTCGTCTCGATCGAATCGGACAGAACGCAGTCATCAACATCCATGTGCCATATGTAAAAGGGAGTGCTCAGCAGATCCTGTTCCGTTGGTATCACGAAGGCCTGGGCGCGTTTTCGCATACCTGCCCGGCCGGACACCAGGTTTACCTTAAAACCCGCGACGAGTTACAGCAGCACCTGGTTGATCCGCGCTTACCCGTTGACGGGTTTATCGAACAAACGCATGAATTGCACCAGTCGCTTGATCAGGCGTTGCAGCAGGGACGTGATCGCCTGCTCGAGATAAATTCCTGCAGGCCCGTGATAGCGGAATCACTCATCAGTGAAGCGATGCAGCGCGAACTCGATTTCGATTTGTTTAAATTCATGGAGCGCATTTACGATTGCTACGGTGTCAACAGCGAAATTCGCAGTCAGGATAGATGGGTAATAACCCCCGGCGATAACATGATCACGCAGATGCCGGGCTTGCCGGAGGACGGTATGACCGTGACCTACGACCGCAGCGCCGCGCTCGCCAATGAAGACCTGCATTACCTGACCTGGGAGCATCCCTTCGTACGCAATTCAATGGATATGATCCTGAGCAGTGAATTTGGTAATACCGCGCTAATCGCTCTGAATTACAGTGGAGTTAAAGCCGGTACGCTGCTTGTGGAATGTCATTTCCTGATGGAATTCAGCGATGATTCGCATCGCCATAACGAGCGCTACTTTCCGAATTCAAGCATCAGGGTTGTGATCGACGAATCCGGGCAGGATCATGCCGAAAGACTCGAACTCGAGGCGAGTCTGCAGCAGTCACAACGGGTCGATAAAGATACCGCGATCAAGATTGTCAAAGCCCGGCAAAGCGAGTTAACGCGAATGCTGGAAATGGCGGAACTGGTCGCCGATACCCGGGTACCGGGTTTAATTACCAATGCCCGCACCAACGGGCGAGACCAGCTCGGGCACGAAGTCGAACGACTCAGGGCATTACAAAAGATCAACCCTGGTGTGCGCAACGACGAGATCGAATTTTTCCAGGATCAGCTTGACCGTTTCGAAACCGCTCTAGAGCATTCCCGTTTGCGTCTCGACGCGGTCCGGGTGATTGTCGCAATTTAACCCGGTGCCTATCCCCGCGAATCTATCCCTGAAGCTTTAGCTGGACCGAATTCAACAATCAAGCTTGACTGGAAATCGCCGCAGAAGGTCGACACTTAACTTTTAGTTTTAAGTTTCTGCTGCGAAGAATTAGCCAGGCTGGGCGACGATGATTTTACTCTGCCTTGGGTGTGTGCCTTAATCTAGTAGTCACGGTGAAACACCCCTCTACCTTGCTCCACCAGCATCAGGATCGACATATCCGTGCCTTCGTTTAATGATCCACGTCAATTACTCTGCACCTGGTCGTCGATTTAACCCATATGGGTGATGTTCGTGCAAGTGCCAGTTGTTACTGTTCATATATAAACAAGTAGAGGGTGAATATCGTGAAAATAAGGACAATTCTTGTGGCTTCGATACTGTTTCTTGTGTCGGTGCAGGTTAAAGCGACGACGCTGGATACAGTGCTAGCAGAAACCTCAGAAGTCGCGGTATGGTCTGAGTTAAGTCCCGTCTCCATCCCAGCCGTCTTATGGTTATTTGGTACTGCACTGATAGGTTTCGTTTGTATGTCCAGAAGGACAAATGTAAATTAGAACCACATAACAACATTTATTTGACAGCCCCGCCACTGTGCGGGGTTTTTTTATGTGCAAGGTGAAGTAATCCTCACAATTACCATGAATAACTCATGGATTTACCTTATATGGGCGATGCGTTATATCGGGTCAGGCTGATATATTGCGATTGGTACTCTTAAATTTGGGGTACGGATAAAATGGAATAAATTCCTGGGATTTTTATCGTGTTACTCGTTATGGGTATTTTGAGATTCGCATTTGCTCATGGAAAACGAAATCTAGGCTCTTCCTCAATAACAAGTAGCGGTTTATAAACGCTCGAACACAGACCTGAGTTGATTCCGAATTGGAACTAATTTTATTTCTGTAACGGAATTATACGCTGGCCTGTTTTAATTTTTACGTCTGAAATTATAAATCTGATAAAGGGGGATGTAATCATGGCTCAATATGCAGAAAACCGAAGCTGTATCACGCAATTCGAACTAGGTGAAATGTTTGAGAAGAATGACAGGGCGCGGGACTATACGTCAGCGTATAGATGGTATTTGCGCTCGGCTAAACATGGTTACCGCAAGGCACAACACCGATTGGGCACCATGTATGCCCGTGGTGCTGGCGTACCGAGAAATTATATCGAGGCTTATGCCTGGTGCAAGGTATCAGCAGCGCAACACTCCCGAAGTGCACTATTAAAGCTAAAGAAAATTGAACCACATTTGTCAGCGGAACAAATCTCTAATGCGAAGAAGTTATCGAGACAATACTACGAAATGTATGTAGCGCCTTTTGCTAATCGGGCACTAATTAGGGAATAGGGCCCTCTGATGGAGGCTTTTTCTGAATTTTTTGCTGTAACTGAAGATGTTTTTATAGAAGGTGATGGCCATTACGATTTGGAAGTGGTCGGAGAATCACACTACCAAAGGCATCTTAAAGTTCTATCTGAACTCTACTCAAATAAAGTTGGTAATAGAGGGTTAGTAGCAAAATTGCACTATGAAAACACTAATCCGCATGACAAAAAGGCGATTAGGGTTGTGATAGATGGAGGGACTGTCGGTTACCTGTCACGAAAGGAAGCAAGATTAGTCCGAAAGGCGATTGAAAAAGTGGAACTCGAGGGATTAATTATCTCCTGTAACGCCAAGATCCTTGGTAGTAGAAGAGTCAGGCTTTATAATAAAATAGATTTTGGTGTATGGCTCGACTTGCCAATTATGAAATTGTAGTAGAAGAGAAAATACATCGCCTTCCTGCTACTGGTCTTTATCAGGGATTGAAAATCAAGCCCCGCTCCAGCGGGGTTTTTTACGCCTGCTGAATATCGCGATTTTGACTCCAGTGACTATCTATAAAATCTTTATTTACAATGATTTATGAGGTAAACCTCATATAATTATTAATTTGTGAAATATGTCGCTGTTACTTGTCAGTGCTTTGTATAACCTAAGCGCCCCATGTTTCCTTCAATCTTACAAGCTGATTTAGTTTCCATCGTCCCCATCCAGGTAGCCATCTGGCTATTCGGTACAGCACTCGTCTATTGCTTATTCCGATACTCTCAGGATGGAACATCAGGAACCGATCATAACCCAATCGTATTTTTCCTGGCCTCAATTTCAGGAGAGCCATACGATACCCTGTTCAGTTCAGATAGTTCTTTCTAACCGCGTTGGGGTGCCAGGCAGGATGGGCTCCCGCTATCGGGAAGTCGCAATTGCCGTAGTTAACACGGGTACGCTGACAAAGCCAAATCGACCTTCAGTATCTGCCGTTTCAAGCTGGTCCAACCACAAAGCTGCCTCTTTTTCATCGACACTCTTGCCAACGGCGAAAGCGGCAACCAGTTTCGCGGCCCATAGCGAAAACGCATTTTCGTGCATAGTGTTATTCATAAAGGCAATTGGTTTTTGCACAATTCCATCGAAACCTGCTAATTTCAACTTTGTAGGTATTTCCATCGGCAGCATTTGATGGAAGCAATGCTCACGAAAGACTTCATGCATCTTGTCGTTTAACTCTGGCTCCGCACCATGAAAACGCCAGTGGTCCCAGAGCACAGAGATCAATGCGGCCTTACTGCCAGGCTTCAAAACACGCCTGGCCTCCGATATCGCGGCATCTACATCGGGGACATACTCTAACATCTGAATTGAAGCCAGGCAGTCGAAAGAGGCGTTCTCGAAAGGCAGATTAGTAGAGTCCCCCTCAATTAGTTCTGCCACAGTAATATCAGCGCAGAGTGATCGCGCAGCGGTTATTTGCTCCTTACTGGCATCCAATCCGACTACACGTCCACTGTCACCAACGGCAAGTGCAATATCGCGCACTAGATGCCCGCCACCACAACCGAGATCAAGTACCGCCTGCCCCGAGCTTATTGCTAATGCTTCAAATACAGCTAAACGTCGAGATGTGCCCTCAAGTCCTTCCGCAATCTTACGTTGCCAAAGTCCGATATCACCACCGAAATCCATAGACTCCTCCGTAGCGTTGCTGACACTTTACTCCTTTATGTTGGCCACAACAATTTCGAGGGATAATTGTTATAAATATGATGGGAGCTAAATTCCAGGGCCCGTTGTTGGCCGAACTCAGAGGCCCGATAAACGTTTATGAGTGTTTGTTATTTAGCAAAAACCTCAATCTTTATAGTTCGGCGGCTACTAACTAAATGATTTTGCATCGGCTATTTCCGGCATTATAGGTGAGCTTTTAAATGCCTTAAAAAATCAGTTGGTTCAGCGGCCTGGATCAGAATTCGATCACAACCATTAAATACCGCAAACGAAAGCAGTGCCTGGCAAAGCAGGTCAATAAAATGTTCATCGACTTTGTGTTCAATATGTAACGATTTTATCTCGAGTGAGTTATCGGCGCGATGCGCCTTGCAGTCGACGCGGCCCACCAGTCGATCGCGGTACATGATCGGCAAACAAAAATAACCAAATTGTCGCAACGGCTTCGGAACATAACATTCGATCTGGTAATCAAAGGAAAATATATTGCGGCCGCGTTGGCGTTGGATAACGGTATTATCGAACGGTGACAGGATGAGCACCCTCGCGACACTGCGGGGGGCGCGGGATTCCAGCAATTCCGGGTCGATGTAAACAATATTGTTGTTGCCAGTGTCCACAGTGGTCAATAAACCAGCCTCGATGCGCTGCTGTAACTGTTGTCTGACGGTGTCCCGCAATTTCCGCCCCTTGCGCAAATAGGTCATTGATGTCGAGCTCGCGAATCCATGTGCCCGTAGTGTGGTTTCGATCAAGTAGCTGGCATATTCATCCATGTCCGGCATACGGGTATCGACCCAATCGGGTAGTACGTGTTCAGGCAGGTCGTAAACTTTTTGAAAACCCTCGCGCGCACTGACCATGAGTTCACCCTGCATGAACAGTTGTTCAAGCGCCTGCTTGGCAGGCTTCCAGTCCCACCAACCCGTGTTACTCCGACTGGAATCCTCGAAGTCCCGGGCGCGCAACGGGCCCTCGGAAGCAATGCGCGCCAGGATCTCGCGCATCAGTTTTTGATCGCTATTCTCGAACCAGCCACGCTCGCCATGCATTTGTGCCATGCGCGGCAAGGCAAAACGATAATCAGCCATCGGCAGCCAGGCTGCTGCGTGAAACCAGTATTCGAAGATCTTGCGCTCAGCTACCAGTTTATCGAGAAACCTGGGCGTGTAATTCGCGACCCTGGACCACAGCACGTGGTGGTGGGCGCGTTCGACCACGGAAATGGTATCGATTTGCACATAACCCAGTTGCTCGATAGCGCGCAACGTCGCCCGCTTGCCACGGCCGAACGCATCAGCTCTCAATAAGCCCTGTTGATTGAGTGCGATGCGTCTGAGTTTTGGTGCTAGCGACATAGACCTGGCGTAATAAGCTTTGTACTGAGGCGCATTTTTTATCACAATGATGGGCCGGTCAAATACGATGGATCGCTGATGCAGCGCAGTCAGGTTAAATTCCTCTATCTCAACCTGGGTCATTTCCTGGATCACCTGTTCATGCTGGTTTTTGCGTCGGTGGCTGCGCTGCGTCTTACCGGTGAATGGGGTATGAGTTACGCGGCGCTGATTCCCTATGCAACCCCGGGTTTTATTGCCTTTGGTGTATGCGCCGTGCTGGCCGGTTGGGTCGCGGACAAGTGGAGCCGGGAAGGGATGATCGTAATATTCTTTATTGGTATCGGCATAAGCTCGATACTTGCCGGCCTGGCCAATACCCCGTTTCAAATCGCGGTCGGTTTAACCCTGATTGGAATATTCGCAGCCATCTATCACCCGGTAGGGCTTGCAATGGTGGTACAGGGTCGCGTCAGGACCGGGATGCCATTGGCCGTTAACGGTGTCTTTGGCAACCTGGGGGTCGCCAGTGCTGCGCTGTTGACGGGTTTCCTGATTGACAGCGCAGGGTGGCGCAGCGCTTTTTTTGTACCTGGCGTTATTTCAATTCTGTTAGGCCTGTCTTACTGGATTTTCGTTAGTGGTGAAAAGCGAGTCACTGCCGGCACTGCTGAAACCGGCGGCACGAGTATCAAGCCGGAGACCCAGGCGATTACGCGCCAGATCCTGTTAAAAGTCTTTGCGATTATCTTTTTCACCACGGCAATCGGTGGACTAATCTTTCAGAGTACAACATTTGCACTGCCCAAAATATTTGCCGAGCGCCTGACCGAAATTGCCGGCAGCGCTACTCTGGTAGGCTGGTATGCATTCCTGGTATTTTCGCTCGCTGCGCTCGCGCAGCTGGTGATTGGATACCTCGTTGATCACCATTCAGTGCGCACCGTATTTGCAACGGTGGCGCTGTTGCAGGCGATCTTCTTTTACTTGATGACGCATCTCGATGGAATGCTCGCGCTGCTGGTATCTATCGCTTTCATGTTCGTGGTATTTGGCCAGATCCCGATAAATGATGTCCTGGTCGGAAGAATGGCGCGCAGTGAATGGCGTAGCCGTGCCTACGCATTGCGCTACGTGGTAACCTTTTCGGTTATGGCTTCCGCGGTTCCGTTTATTGGCTGGATCCATGCCAACTGGGGATTTTCCAGGTTGTTCAGCGTGCTTGCCTTTGCAGCATTAATGATCTTTGCTGCGGCGCTACTTTTGCCAAGGGCCAACCATTCCTTCGGTCAACAGGCCTAGCCCAGGATCGAGTATTGGGGACAGAGACATGCAAGAGTGGAATTTGTATTCTCCTGGTCCCAGGGGAATGACGATTTTTAATCTATAGTCGGAGTTATGCAAACCTTACAACCCATCTTCATAGTCCTGGTTATTCTGGTGCTTTGCTACCTGGTTGCGAATGGATTATTAACGCGTTCAGTCTGGGTCAAGGGCAATCGCCGGGGACTGGTCAGCTTTCGCGAATGGGCACACAAACGCAGTTGCGAGGACGAGCCGCGTTCCTACTGGTTCGCAATGGCTTTTTACACTGTGGCACTGCTTTGCCTGGTCTGGCTTCTCGGCAAAAGCTATATAGGTATTTAGCCTTCGCTGCTGGAGTTAGTCCTGGTCCAGTTTCTGAATGAGATAACCGCCTGAGCGTTCATCCAGCGACAAACCGATCAGTCCGCGTCTTTCGGCTTCTTCCAGCAGGTCACTGAACGATCGCACACCATAGTAGCGTTCGTTAAAGCCTGGCCGCCGCCGCTTGAGTGCCTGTTTAACCATCGAGCCCCATAATTTGTCACGGTCATCGCGCTCTGCATAAAGCGCCTCCGCGGTTTCCATAACGAGACTGATAGCCTCATCGATTTTCTCTTCCTCCGGCTTTGCAGCTTCAGACTGGGTGCCGCTACTTTTCTTGGCAGCCGATTTTTTCTTGACCGGTGCCGTGCGCTTACGCTGTCGGCTAGACTCTTCGTCCCGAGCCAGGTCGTCATAAAAAATAAATTCATCACAATTGCTCATCAGCAAATCCGAGGTCGAGCTTTTCACACCGACGCCGATTACCGTCTTGTTGTTTTCCCTGAGTTTGCTCACCAAAGGTGAGAAATCAGAGTCACCGCTGACGATAACAAAGGTATCGAGGTGCTCCTTGGTGTAGCAAAGGTCGAGCGCATCGACCACCATGCGAATATCCGCGGAATTTTTTCCCGACTGGCGGGTATGCGGAATCTCGATCAGTTCGAAAGCGGCGTCGTGCATGACTGCTTTAAACTGTTTGTATCGCTCCCAGTCGCAGTACGCTTTCTTGACGACGACACTGCCTTTCACCAACAGGCGCTCAAGCACGAGGTTGATATTAAACTTTTCTATCCTGGCATCCCTGACGCCCAGGGCGACATTTTCGAAATCGCAAAAAATGGCGAGATTCTGATCTTCACTGGCCGATGACATGTTGCCTGCTCCCGGAACATTGCTGGTTTATGGATCAAATTGTCACCCGACTACAGGTGACGTTGGCGGTCAGGATAAACGCAAGTGTACAGAAATAGAATCTGTTTCCCAAAAACCTGAAACAAAGTACGGTTTTTCATGTAAACTAATAGTACTTATATCCGCCGAAGAGCGGCTTTATTATTCAGTTTTTCTGTCATTTTTGAGTTCCATCCGGTTTTCTCCTTTGTCCGACCTCGCTGAATATGCAATTTGATCCGCATTGCGGAGAGGCAGCACATGTTATTTGAAGTTTTACCAATCTTACCAACCTGGGTTTACGTGGTGATCGCGTTAGTATTAACCCACATAACCATCGTCAGCGTCACAATTTTCCTGCACCGACATCAAGCACACCATGCTCTGGATCTGAATCCGGTCGTGAGTCATTTTTTCCGTTTCTGGTTGTGGCTCACAACAGGAATAGTGACGCGTGAATGGGTCGCGATACACCGTAAGCATCACGCTTGCTGCGAGACAGTAGACGACCCGCACAGCCCCCGTTTCAAGGGGATTATGACTGTGCTGTTTGGCGGATATGGATTGTATCGGCGTGAAGCCGGTAACCAGGGAACGATTTCAAAATTCGGTCAGGGCACGCCGGACGACTGGCTGGAAAGCCATCTCTATGCCAGGCATCCCAGCCTGGGCATTGCCCTGATGGTACTCATCGACGTTGCCCTGTTTGGGTTACCCGGATTGGCAATCTTTGCCGTGCAGATGCTCTGGATTCCGTTCTGGGCCGCCGGCGTCATCAACGGCCTGGGTCATTACCTGGGTTATCGCAACTTTGAAACCCCGGACGCATCCCAAAATATCGTACCCTGGGGGATCCTGGTCGGTGGCGAGGAGCTGCATAACAATCACCACGCCTATATGGCATCGGCGAGGATGTCGAATAAATGGTGGGAAGTCGACATCGGCTGGGCATACATACGCTTACTCGCCATGTGTAGGTTGGCAAAGGTGAAACGCTTGGCGCCACGCAGGATCAGAGATATCAAAAAACGCCTGGTTGATCGCGAAACGGCGCGCGCAGTTGTCAGCCACCGCTTTCTTGTTCTCAAGCGTTACAGTCAAATGGTGATACGTCCAGCCTTGCGCGAGGCGAAACGAAATACTGACCGGATGGGGCGCCGACTCATCAGGCGGGCGCGCAGGCTCATGACGCGTGAGGGAATTCCAGTCGACCAGCGCGCTTCGCAAACCATCGACCTCGCGTTGCTGCAGGACGAGACCCTGGCGACGATATATCGTTTCAAACAGCAGTTGAAGGAAGTCTGGGCCGGGAACTCAAAGGACGGATCGGGTCGCGTTGAACGTCTTCGTGCCTGGTGTACGGCCTCGGAACAAAGCGGAATACAGGTACTCGAGGATTTCGCGGTTTACCTGCGTGGGTATCAACTGGAGAAGTTGTGATCAGGATTTACAGATCAGACCGGTCACGGCCTCCGGTCTTAAGGTCGGAGCACAGCAGCGCCGGTTAGACTGCCGCTGCGCAGCGCATGCAGGGCTTCGTTGGCCTGTTCAAGCGGATACTCTTCAATATGCGTCTGCACCGGTATCTTCGGTGCCAGTGCGAGAAAATCGATCGCGTCCTGCCGCGTCAGGTTGGCGACTGAGCGCAAAACACGTTCACCCCACAGGATATCGTAAGGGAAGCTGGGAATATCCGACATGTGAATGCCACCGCAGACAACGATGCCTCCCTTGCGCACCGCGCGCAGTGCGGCCGGCACCAGCGAACCGACCGGGGCGAAGATAATCGCCGCATCGAGCTCGCAGGGTGGTGAGGTATTTGAATCACCCGCCCAGACAGCGCCCATTTCACGGGCAAAGGTTTGTGCCGCGTCGTCTCCAGGACTGGTAAAGGCGTAAATTTCTCGATTCTGGTAGCGGGCGACCTGCGCGACTATATGTGCAGCTGCGCCAAAACCGTAGATACCCAGCCGCCTCGAATCGTTACCCGCCATGACCAGGGAGCGATAACCGATCAGGCCTGCACAGAGTAGCGGTGCAGCCTCGGCATCACTAAATTCACCCTGTAATGGGAAGCAATAGCGCGTGTCGGCGACGGTCATGTCGGCATAGCCACCATCGATCTGGTAACCGGTGAAACCGGGCTCGTCGCACAGGTTTTCGGCCCCGGACTTGCAGTAACTGCAGCAACCGCAGGTGTGGCCCAACCACGGAATTCCGATGCGTTCGCCAATCTTGAAGTCATCGACACCTGCGCCGAGCGCAGTTACCGTGCCGACAATTTCGTGTCCAGGTATAATCGGCAGCTTGGGTTCAGTTAAATCACCATCGACCACGTGCAGATCGGTACGGCATACGCCGCAGGCTGATATAGCCACCTGCACCTGACCCTGCCCAGGCTGGGGATCGGGCAGCTGTGCAGGTTTTAATGGTGTACCCGGCTGTTCGAGAATCATCGCCTTCATGCGTTCTTTATCCTGGATTTAGTGTCGTCACTCTTGCCGGTGATCCCCGCAGTCAACGCAAACCGCATGGCCTCTTCCATGTTCATCTGGCAGGGTCTGACGTTTGCCCTGGGTATCAGCAACGTGAACCCGCCGATCATGTAACTCATCGGAATGTAAACCAGCACACTGTCTTGATTACGAAATGATTCGGGCAGTCGTTGCGGATCTTCCTGGGTAATAAATCCGATTATTTCCATGTTGTTGAAATTGACAATAACGACCCGGCCAAAGTTTTCCTGTTTCGGGGAAAAGAAATCGAACAGGTCACGGATCGCGCGATAAACGGTTTTGATAATCGGCACGTGGTAAAGAATCTCTTCGCTAAAGGCAAACAATTGTCGGATCAGCACGGCTTTCATCAGCAGGCCGACCAGAAACACGAGTACCAGGCCAGCGATGGTGCCGAGACCCGGGAAATAAAAAACCTCGGGTAATGCCCAGCGCAACGCGGCTCCCATGACTTGTTCCGATGAAACTACCAACCAGTAGAGCAGGTAGATCGTAAGCACGATCGGAAGCACGGTAATAATGCCGGTAATTAAGGTTTTGCCGATTGATTTGAACATGAGCCGATTTCCACACTACTGATAGTCGTGATTCTACCAGTTTTTTAAAGATCCCCGCTTACACGGTGGTCCGACGTATCGGCATGGCGCCAGGGTCATCTAGCCCAGCAGAATATCGCGCACCTGCTGATATTTCTGCTGGGTTTTCGCGATCAACTCGGCTGGAATTGTCGGCGCGGGTGGCATCTTGTCCCAGTCCAGGGTTTCGAGATAATCACGCAGAAATTGCTTGTCGAAACTCGGTGGGCTGATGCCGACGCGATACTCATCGGCAGGCCAGTAGCGTGATGAATCCGGGGTCAGTATTTCATCGATTAACACCAGCTCATCGTCGGCATCGACTCCAAATTCAAACTTGGTGTCGGCGATTATAATGCCGCGTTCTAGCGCATAGTCCGCGGCCAGCTGGTAGAGCTGGATACTTTTTTCTCTGATCTGGTTGGCCTTGTCGGCACCAATCCTGGCGATCACATCGTCGAAACTCACGTTGATGTCATGATCTCCAACCTCGGCCTTGGTCGAGGGCGTGAAAATGGGTTCGGGCAGTTTTGCTGCCTGTTGCAGGTCCGGGGGCAGCTTGATACCGCAGATTTCTCCGCTTGCCTGGTAATCTCTCCAGCCGGATCCGATGACATAGCCACGCACGATTGCTTCGACCGGCATGGTTTCGAGGCGTTTCACCAGTATCGAGCGGTCCTTTAATCGCAGGTAGTCCTCCTCGCTGACATAATCGCGTAAATCGAGATCACTTAAATGATTCCTGACCAGGCCCGCAGTTTTCGCAAACCAGAAATTCGATACCTCGGTCAGCAATTCACCCTTGTGGGGTATCGGTTCAGCAAACACGACATCGAACGCGGAAAGGCGATCGGTCGTCACGATTAGCATATGGGCATCATCGATGGCGTATATATCACGCACCTTGCCGCGCGCGAGCAGCTCCAGATTGTCGATGTTGGTCTCAAAAATTGCGTTGTTGGTCATTTCTGCTCCCAGGATTTACCCGCCGCGCATCATATCACGGGCTCCCGCAGGAATAGTCAAATCAGGGTTAAGTTTTTGAGCGGTTTCGCGTTATAATCGCTCGCTTTTTTGGGATAACCCGGAGCAAGCCATGTCGAATCCTATTGTGGCCATCGTTATGGGCAGCACCAGCGATTGGCCAGTCATGCAGCACGCAACCGAATACCTCGAAAAATTCGGCATCGAGTACCAGGCGCAGGTCGTATCGGCACACCGAACCCCGGATCTGCTCGCCGAATTTGCGAAGGCCGCCAGTGCCAACGGTATTAGCTGCATTATTGCCGGTGCCGGTGGTGCCGCACACTTACCGGGCATGCTTGCCGCAAACACCACGGTTCCGGTGCTCGGTGTACCGGTGCCGAGCGAACATTTAAAGGGCCAGGATTCGCTTTACTCAATTGTGCAAATGCCCAAGGGTGTACCGGTGGCCACCTTCGCGATTGGCAAGGCGGGCGCGATTAACGCTGCTTTGTTTGCGGTTTCCATGCTGGCGGTTAACGATTCGACCCTCGCGCAGAAGCTGGAAGATTTTCGCACCCAGCAGCGCGATTCGGTGCTCGCTATGTCGTTGCCGCCAGCTGAATAAAATGGCAATCGTTCCGCGCAGTACGCTCGGCATGCTCGGTGGTGGGCAACTGGGGCGTATGTTTGTCATCGCGGCTCGAACCATGGGTTATGACGTGATCGTGCTCGATCCCGATCCGAATAGTCCTGCCGGAGGAGTCGCCAGCGAACACCTGGCCAGGGTCTATGACGACACCAATGCGCTCGATTACCTGGCGCAGCACTGTGCGGTCGTGACCACCGAGTTCGAAAACATCCCTGCATTGACGCTGGCTTACCTGGCAAAAAAAGTAGCGGTGCATCCTTCCGCCAACGTCTTGCATATTGCACAACATCGCAAACTGGAGAAGCAGTTCTTTCGTGACCAGGGTCTGGATACGGCCGATTTTATCGCGCTCGAGAGCGAGGCCGACCTGGAGGCCGCGCGCGATTTTACCTTCCCGGCAATCCTCAAAACCTCGATGCTCGGTTACGACGGTAAGGGGCAGGTCGTTTGTGAACGCTTTAGTGAATTGACTGCCGCCTTTGAACAGGTTGGTAAAAAACACTGTCTACTCGAGCAGCGTATAGATCTCGCTTGCGAGGTCTCGGTCGTGCTGGGACGTTCAACGTCGGGTGACGTGACCTGCTTTCCGATCGCTGAAAACAGTCACGCCAACGGGATTCTAGATGTGACATTGGTGCCGGCATCGATTTCAACCGCTCTCGCGGAGCAGGCCATTGATGCGGCGACCCGAATCGCTAACGGGCTGGATTATTGCGGGGTGTTGGCAGTCGAGTTTTTTATCTCGACCGATAATCGTGTCCTGGTCAATGAAATGGCGCCACGTCCGCACAATTCGGGGCACTACACACTCGATGCCTGCGTCACCTCGCAGTTCGAACAGCAGGTACGCATGGTTTGTGGGCTGCCTGCAGGATCCAGTGATCTGCATACACCGGTAGCGATGTGGAACCTGCTAGGCGATATTTGGCCCGAGGACGCCGAGCCAGAATGGGCGGCGGTTTTAGAATTCGAACTGGCGAAGCTTCATCTTTACGGCAAAACCGAGGCCCGGCCGGGACGCAAGATGGGGCATATCAATTGCCTCGGTGAAACCCTGGATGACGCCAAGGCACTGCTCGATAAGGTCCGGAATTTACTCACCTGACAGTCATTCCCGACCGCATGCGGCCCACTTAGCGGGAATCCTATAACAATGCAGCCTTAGGAGATCCCCGCTTTCGCGACGGTCCGACGTATCGGGATGAGAAACGTCTTTGCGGGGATGACGGTTACTGTTTGATACCGCGTGCCACGGTGTAGGTTTTACCCTGCTTGATTTTCTCGTAATGGCCGAACACCTCACTGAATCCGCGTTTGAAAAACTGGCGCAGACCGGTGATCGTGACGATGTAAAACGACCCACCGGTCTTCAGGTGCTTGAGTGCATCAAACAGGTAGATGTAGAGCATCTCCTTGCCGACCTTGGCCGGGATGTTTGACACGATAACGTCGAATTGTTGTGATGGCACCTGGTTGAAACCGTTGCTCAAGATGCAACTCGCGTTGTCGATGCGGTTGTGCAGACGATTTTTTTCTGCGTATTCAACCGCGACGAAATCCTTATCGACTAACAGCGTATGCCCCCCAGGCGCCATTTTTGCCATGCACAATCCCAGCACCCCGTAGCCGCATCCCAGGTCGAGGCAATCGTCGCCGGAGGACAGCTCGAGAAAGTCAAGCAACATGCGCGAACCGTCGTCAACCTGGCGCGGTGAAAAGAGCCCCCAGGTCGTGTAAAACTCAAGCCCCCGGTGCTCGATTAAAAGGTCCTGACGAATTTTTCGATTGTATTGGTTCAAGTCATTAAGCACTGATTCAGCCCTGGTTGCTATGCTTTACATCGACATTTGGCTTTGTAACAATGACGCCGTTTTGGTGGCGCCATTATCCATTGGCGATTTAAAGATTACTACCTGGGAGCCCGGTTTAATGAAATTTGTTTTAGCTTTCTGCTTTTCGCTGGCAATGATTTGTGCGCCTGCGGTGCAGGCAGATGCGGCCGCTGGCCAGTCGGCTTATGCCGCCAAGGGCTGTATTGGCTGCCATGGTGCCGGCGGAGTTAGTGCGGTTGCCACTAATCCTACGCTTAAAGGCAGAAGCGCTGATTTTGTTAGCAAGAACCTGACCGATTTTCGTAGCGGTGCGCGTCAGAATCCGATCATGAACGCGATGGCGGCGGGCCTGAGCGACGCGGACATCAGAAATATTGCGGATTATATAGACAGCCTGAAGTAAACGGGTTTCTAGGCACTCTAGTCAGAGCCGGCGTATGCCGGCTTTTTTTATACTGGTTTACGCTGCGGCACCATTTCAGTCGTAAGATTGCGGGTCGCACGCGCCGGTGTCATCAATATCGCCAGCGTGATCAACAGGCAGGCCACCCATTGCGCGACACCGATCACCTCTCCCAGGGTATACCAACCAATAAAGAACATCGTGGGTAATTCCACACTACCGGCCACGGCAGAACGCACGGCGCCGATCATTGGCGCGAAGGTCGTATAAAGCAGCTGCGGTAGCAGTGCGGTGCATAGCGCGAGCCCCGCGATCAATTGCCAGTCACTGGCATTCTGCGGCAGCACCGTGTTGGGCGCCGACAGGATCAACAGGGGCAACAGGCTGATCGAAGCGCCAACGGAAAAGGTTGCCACGCGGACAATCGGTCTAAGCGGTGTGAGTTTATGTATCAGTACGTTAATCGCGAAACCAAA
>CALJYH010000092.1 GCA_937984095.1 uncultured Gammaproteobacteria bacterium
CTACACCGGTGGACCCCACGCAGAGGTCAATGCGATCAATGCGGCAGAAATTCCGATCGGGGCTGATTTTTACGTTACCCTCGAGCCCTGCTCACACCACGGCAAAACCCCACCTTGTGTTGACGCCTTGATCGAGGCCAAACCGGCGCGGGTTATCGTCGCGATGCAGGATCCGAATCCGCAGAATAACGGTCGTGGCCTGGAATTACTGCGCAACCATGGTATCGAGGTAATAACCGATATCCTCGGGCCAGAGGCGCGTGAACTCAACCGGGGTTTTGTCAAGCGTATGGAGCAGGGCCTGCCGTTCGTCAGCGTAAAAATGGCCTGCTCGCTCGATGGTCGGAGCGCACTGAAAAACGGTATTAGTCAATGGATAACCGCAAAACCCGCACGTCATGATGTCCAGCTGCAGCGTGCCCGTGCGTCGGCGATTCTCAGCAGTGCGCAAACGGTGCTTGATGACGATCCCTCGTTGAATCTGCGCCTGTCAAAGCAGGATTTGAAACAGATATTCGAAGTTCGCCATCCAACGCGCGTTATCGTCGATTCGAGACTGCGTTTAAGTGGGCACGAAAAAATTTTTTCAACCAAAGGCGAGATCTGGATTTGTACGCTGAGCCGGGATGCGGATAAGAAGGAGAGGTTGGCCGCTAAAGGAGCGAGGTTGATTGAACTTGAAGACGACGAATTCGGACATGTTTGCTTGCCTGCGCTGTTGCGTGACCTGGCGGAACGTGGCATCAATGAGGTCCATACCGAGTGCGGGCAGCGCCTTGCAGGCGCGCTGCTGAGCCAGCAGCTTGCCGACCGGGTCGTGTTATACCTGGCACCACATTTGCTGGGTAGCCAGGCGCGAGGTGGTTTCGAGCTCGGCGAACTAACCGATATGGAACAGCGTAAAACCTGTAGTATTCGAGATATTCGCCAGGTAGGCGATGATCTGCGTTTAACCTTGAATGTTAACTAGGGATTTACCGTGTCTACCATTGTTGCAGTATTAAAAAACAATGTCGCCTGCATTGCCGCCGACAGCTTAACCAGCTTTGGAGATACGCTGCAAGCAGCCGCCTATGTTACCGATTATGATAAAATCCTTAGGTTCGCCGAAAACAACTACATTGGCATAGTCGGAAGTGCAGCCCATCATCTGGTGATACGCAACCTGCTCGAAAAGCATGCCGATAAAATCGATTTTTCAGATCGATTCAGCATATTCGAATCAATGCGTCAAATACATCCGATACTTAAAGAAGAATACTTTCTCAATAGCAAGGATGAAGATGATGATTCCTATGAGTCTTCCCGGGTAGATGCATTGATCATTAACAATAGTGGCATTTTTGGTCTTTATTCGTTGCGAGAAGTGGATCAATACACACGCTTCTGGGCGATTGGCTCGGGCGCCGAATTTGCGTTAGGGGCAATGCAGGTGGCTTACGATATGCTCGATGATGCCGCCGTCGTCGCACGAGCCGGGATCGAGGCCGGGGCCACCTTCGATAACAGCAGCGCCTTGCCCATGACCAGCTACAGTCTAGAGTTGGCCTGATGTTTACCGGGATTATCCAGGCAATCGGCAAGGTCGAGCACAGCGAATCCAGGGATGGTGATATACGCCTTACCATCGATTGTGGCGACCTCGACTTATCGCATACGGGGCTTGGCGAGAGCATCGCAGTAAATGGTGTTTGTCTGACCGCGGTAGAGCTCCATGAGCAATCTTTCAGCGCCGATGTCTCGGTCGAAACCATGAGCAAGACCAGCCTGGGACAGTTGGCAATAGGAAGTCCGCTTAATCTCGAAACGGCGTTGACGCTGAATACTGCACTCGGTGGCCACCTGGTCAGTGGTCACGTCGATGGTCTCGGCACCCTGGTTGAAATGCATGCAGACGCGCGTTCGATTCGCTATAGCTTTGAAGTCGATCCCGAGATTCAGCATTATATTGCTGCCAAGGGTTCGGTGACGATTGATGGTACCAGCCTGACGGTCAACGACATCCACGGAAACCGATTTGATGTCAATATTGTGCCGCATACCCAGCAGAAAACTGTTTTTCAGTACTATCAAAAAGGGTCCCGGGTTAACATCGAGGTCGATATCATTGCACGTTATCTGGAAAGGTTACTGCAGGGGAGAACTGATGCCGGTAAAGTTAAAGACCAGCAGATGCTCGAAACCCTGATAAAATCAGGATTTATCAATCATGAATAAGCCAGTTAAGTTCGAAATGAGTTTAAACTCGACGCAGGAAATTATCGACGACATCAAGGCCGGAAAGATGGTCATTATCATGGACGATGAAGACCGCGAAAATGAAGGCGATATTTTGATGGCGGCTCAGGCGGTTACTGCTGAGCACATAAATTTTATGGCCAAGTATGGTCGCGGATTGATTTGCCTGACGCTATCGGAACAACGTTGCAAGCAATTGCGGCTGCCGTTGATGGTTGGAGACAACCGCGAAAACCTGGAAACGAATTTCACGGTCTCAATAGAAGCTGCTGAAGGTGTTACCACCGGAATTTCGGCCTCCGATCGTGCCACCACTATCCTGGCTGCCATTAAACCGGAGGCGACACCGGGCAGTATTGTGCAACCCGGGCATGTCTTCCCGGTAATGGCGCGCAAAGGTGGCGTATTATTCCGTGCTGGTCACACCGAAGCCGGATGCGATCTGGCACGACTCGCGGGATTTGAACCTGCCGCTGTGATTGTGGAAATACTCAATGATGATGGTTCCATGGCAAGACGCAAGGACCTTGAAAAATTCGCGCTAAAGCACGACCTGAAAATTGGCACCATTGAGGATTTGATTCGCTATCGTATCGAGAATGAGCATACCGTCGAACGTATCGTTGAATCCAGCTTCGAGACGGATTACGGTGAGTTTAAACTTTATGCTTTCGAGGACAGTACCGCACAGGAACTGCACCTGGCCCTGGTTAAGGGCAAGATCGATCCTGAAAAACCGATTCCGGTGCGGGTGCACGTGCAGAATACTCTGACCGACTCACTGGCAGGTATCAAGGGACGAGGCTGGCCTCTGCATGATGTTATGGATACTATCAATAAGGCCGGGGAGGGTGTTATCGTGTTTTTACGCCAGCCGGAAACACCTAAGGACGTGGTGAATCTGATCGAATCGATGATTCAGGGTCATGGAACGGACGACCGTGGAGATGATCAACGAACCTATGGCATCGGGGCTCAAATACTGGCCGATCTCGGCGTGCGCAAGATGAGCCTGTTAAGTGCACCCAAGGTTTTTCATGGCCTGGCTGGATTCGGGCTTGAAGTTGTTGACTATTATTCGGATCAAGGGTAACAA
>CALJYH010000093.1 GCA_937984095.1 uncultured Gammaproteobacteria bacterium
GAAAAATTAGGACTCTGTTATGTTTGAATCGCTCACCCACTGGTTTGATAGCCTAAAGAACGAAAGTAAGCTTTTCGATCACCCTGAAGATGAAATACTGCACAGTGCCCTGGCATCGGTGCTGTACCATGTAATCAGTGCAGATCAGCATGTCGATGCCAGGGAGAAGCATGAATTCGATCGTATATTAAAACAGGAATTCGATCTAAATGACGAGCAGGTGGATCATCTCTATCGGGCTGCCAAGGGGTCGACGGCCGATGTACATGGTGATTTGCACACCATAAACTTTTACCTGAAGCACAATCCGGCGGTGCGCATGACCTTCATGCGTAAGTTACTGCAGTTGGTCGACGTCCATGGCGCGCACCGGGAAGAACTGGATTTATTCTACGAAACCCTGCACGAAGTGTTCCCCGAAGTCAGGGAAATTAGTAACGAGGACGAGCTTTAAGGATTAGCTAAACATTATCGACTTGCGTCGGGTTCACCGGGTCGTTCGGTAAAGTGCAGTAATATCCGGCCGGATCCGAGACGTGGGTTATCAGCAATCCCCATGGCATCAGCTTAGGCGGTCAAATCTTTTTCAGGTAACGTATTATATCGATCGATTCATACATCCATCGAACCTTGCCGTGGGCACTTTCTATGCGTAAACACGGTACCTGGAACTTGCCGCCACCTGCCGTCAATTCATTAGCATTGTCCGCGTCGAACATGACTTCTTTAAGCGGTATGCTAAGACCCAGCCACCACAGCGCGATACGCACCACGATGCAGTAAGGACAGGTGCTGAAATAATACAACTGGTGTCCTGCAATTAGCTTACGGCTTCCAGGCACCTGTTACACCATAAATAGTACCCACCCTTCGCGGCCCTGCGTTCGCTGGGGCCGTTAATTTGTACTTTATGGGTGTTGTTTACTTAAACAGGAACGACGTTATTTGCACAGGGTCCTTTCTGGCCCTGGCCCACTTCAAATTCAACTGCCTGGCCGTCATTCAACGTTGCGTAGTCATCACCACTTCTGATTTCCGAATGATGGACAAATAGATCTTTGCCGCCGTCTTCGGGCGTAATGAAACCATAACCTTTAGTTGCGTTGAACCACTTTACTGTACCTTTACTCATGTTAATACTCTCGTTAATAATGGTGAATCATTTAGATAAGTCCCTATTCGAATTCACCGTTTCGAAACAGGATTGTTACTTCTTGACCTGGACGCAGTGCTATCCACCTTGTAACGGACAGTTTGAGCTGGGTTCGTTACAAGCCATTTTCAGGCAGTATTTACGGAATTTATTCTCATTATCATAGGGGCTAGTTCGGTCGATTAGACTTCACAGCTCTATTGACGAGTACTTAGATTCCAAGTAACCAGGCTATTTATTATAGGCGTACGGCCAATAGTGCCTTATCAAGCGAAGCAAAGAAACTAAGTTTTTACATAATACAGGGATAAAAGCTTGTATTTCAGTCGTAATCGGCTGTGAAATCAGGGATTTGACGCCCGAAATCTTCAAAACCGGTAACTTTCAAGAACATCTTTATACTGCTATTCCCATTCCATTTCGGTAAACACCTGCTGTGCATTTCTTCCGGCGAGTTCCTGAAAATTTAGCAGGTAGCTAAATTTCGCCTGGTCTACGTTCCCTGTTTCCGAAATGTCGCCACCACTTTCGATGAAATCTGAAACCGATTCGCGTAAGAAAAGCAGATAATCATAGGTATCCGTTTTAGCCTGGGATAAATCGGTTGCCTGACCGTGCCCTGGCACAAGGTGTCGTGGCTTATGTGTCGCCATGGTTTGAAATACCTTGAGCCAGCTTTTACTGTTGGATTGTGATCCGACGCCCAGCATCCGCTCGACGTAAACGATATCCCCGGTGAACATAACCTGTGTTTGAGGGAGCCAGACGTAACTATCACCGGGCGTGTGCGCCTGGCCCGAATGGTGCAGCTCGAAAACAATGCCACCTATTTCAAACTCGAAATAATCGGTGAATGTCTTATCGGCATAAACCGGATCGGTTTCTATAACCGCTTGTTCTCCAACCAGGTTGCCAAGCAATATGAGCTGATCCTGGGTACGGGCTTTCTGATCGCTTACTGCTGCTTCGCTGGCAATAATTTGAGCCCCCTGGTTCTTGAAATAGCCGTTACCCAGCCAGCGGTGATCCTGCCCGCCGGTATTAATAACCCATACCACCGGCTGGGCGGTGACAGTTTTAATTAGTCGATCAATTTCTCGAGCACCGGGATGGGTGCCACCTGAATCGATGAGTACGGCACCTTCTTCCGTAACAACCAATCCAAATGTCGCATTGTTTCCCAGGTTATCTGGCGTGCGGTTGCCGAGTTCGCCAACAATTGCATATACATCTTCGGTTACCTGCTGCAGTTCCAGCTTCTGATCCGCCTGGAGCTGGCCGGCAGACAATATCAGTATCGCTGCCAGAAGAGGTGCTAACGGCTTATAGGTACTCATGGAAATCGCTAGTTATTTTCCTGGGTTAATTGTTTCGCGACCCATTTTGCAAAGTGCTGCGATGGCTTGTCCATGATCGGCGTAAACACCCCGCCGTTGAAGGCGCTCGACTGACGGCCGCGCTGCATGCCTTCGACTACGCCAATGTCCTCATTGAATACCTTGGCCCAGACTTCGAGTCGGTGCGCACGCGCTGCGTCGAAGTCTGGATTGTCAGCGGCATCGCCAAGGTAGTAAATCTGTAAATGATCGAGCGAACGCTTAGCTGAAACCGGCTGCACGAAGCGCGTCCAGTAATGGTCGGCCTGCAAACCGAGGAACACGTTTGGGTACAGGGTAGGGTACTCGGCAACCATATCCGACCAGCCGTCAAACACCGGGAAAGCATTGATGTTGGTCTTGTCATGGTCATACTTGAGGGTGCCTTGTCCGGCGAACAGGTCACCACCATAGAAGTGATAATGATCTTCGAGCTTCGACACCGTGTTCAAATCAGGATGAATCGTCGGCAGGTGGTAACTCTCGAGGTTGTTTTCCACGCACAGCTTCCAATTGCCGGCAAAATCGATGGTGTAAGTGCCGTGAGTGGCGGCCGGCTTGAGCGCAGCGAATTTTTCCCTTGCGACCAGCTTGTCGATACGTTGCTGCAACGGGGCGATAAAGGATTCGAAATCAGGTGCATCTCCCGACAGATTGACAAACACCAGGTCCATCCAGACGGCAGAGCGCGCCGTGCTTAGTCCGTGCTCATTCTTGTCGAGGCAGTCTATGCTGTGCACGCCACTGCCGCCGACGTTCGGGGTTGCCAGTAACCTGCCGTCGAGATCGTAAGCCCAGCCGTGGTAGAGACATTGAATCGTATTTTTTACCTGGCAGGCATCCCAGACCAGCTCGTTGCCGCGATGGCTACAGACGTTATGAAATACCCGGACATCACCCTGCTTGTTACGCAGTATTACCAGCGGCTGGCCTAGAAAACCAACGGGTTGTAGATCACCGGGTTCGGGCACACTGCAGCCGTTACCGATGCAGGTCCAGGTTTTCGCGAATAGCTGCTGCTGTTCCAGGCGAAAGAATTCTTCGCTGGTATACGCCTGGTTGGGCAGTCCGCTAGCAATACCCTCGTCGCGGTTAATGGAGTCGAGTGTCTTTTTATCGAGATTGATATTCATAGCCAGAACGACAATAGCAAATGCGAAATTGATTTGTCGACAGCTGACTTGTAAAAAGCATCGCTATTCTGGAAGGTTGTTGCTAGAAAAGGAGTTTTTCTGACCTCAAGTTCAGGCTATTTTTGGCCTGACCGGCTCATTCACCAGTAACGATTAATGAAAATGGGTTATGGCTGAAGTTTGAAGGTTTCGTCTGGAAAATACTTGTGCAGGCGATCGTCGCCGGTACGAGCATGTGCCTCCATTCCTTCCAGGCGTGAAATCCTGGCAGCGGCAGCAGCTACTTCGCGGTTCGCTTCACGACTCATTCGTTGCGTGGTTACGGTTTTGATGAACTTGCCGGCTGACAGACCGCCGGTATAACGACCTGCGCCCTTGGTTGGCAGTATATGGTTGGTGCCGGAGCACTTGTCACCAAAGGCCACGGTCGTCTCTTCACCCACGAACAGTGAACCGTAATTACGTAGACGATCGACCCACCAGTCCAGGTCTTCAGCCTGTACTTCAAGGTGTTCGCCCGCGTACTGATCGCTGATTTGTGCCATTTCCTCGCGATCCGAGCAAAGAATAACTTCACCGTAATCTCGCCACGAACCTTCAGCCGCGGTACGCGCGGTATCCGGTAATTTTGCGATAAATTCCGGCATGATTTCCAGCACCTTGTTACCGAGATCGCGGTCGGTAGTGAACAACCAGCAGGGCGAATCCAGGCCATGTTCGGCCTGACCAACCAGGTCGCTGGCGACGATAACAGGGTCTGCGGTTTTGTCCGCGATAATGGCGATTTCGGTAGGGCCCGCAAAAAGGTCAATGCCAACACGCCCAAACAGCATGCGTTTCGCTTCGGCGACGAAGCGATTTCCCGGCCCGACCAGGATATCCGCCGCATGCCCGGTAAACAGGCCAAAGGCCATCGCGGCAATACCCTGTACTCCACCCATTGCCAGAATGGTGTCCGCACCACAGAGATTGGCGGTATAAATAATTGCCGGGTTGACACCTTCTCCCGGTTTTGGGGGCGAGCAGGCGATGACATGATCCACGCCCGCAGTCTTCGCGGTAGCGACCGACATCACGGCGGAAGCCACGTGCGCATAACGCCCGCCGGGCACATAACAACCTGCGGTTTGCACCGGTATCTGTTTCTGACCTGCATATAGACCGGGTGAGAGTTCTACTTCAAAATCGACCAGCGCTTGTCTTTGTTTTTCCGCAAAACCGCGTACCCGGTCATAGGCAAACTGGATGTCATCTTTGACCTGTTGCGAAATTTTGGCCCCTGCGGTTTCAATCTCCTCAGCGGTTACAACGATGTTGCCCGTGTAATTGTCCAGCTTGGTTGCGTATTCAATCGCCTTTTCCTCACCGCCAGCCTCGATTTCGGAAAGCATCTGCGACACGATATTACGCGTATCATCCTCACCGGTAGTCGCCGATTTATCGGCTTTTTTTAAGTACTCTATGGTCATTAACGGTTACTCCGATTCGGTCTTATGCGCTTTCGTATAATCTGGTGAGCACAAATTCCCGATGCCCCAGTGCCTCGGCTGAAGTCAGGCGGCCATTGGCCGTTCTAAACATCGACTCAAGCAACTTGTCACCAGCCTCGCCCGGGGTCATTTCTTTACGTAACAGGCCCGACACATCGACATCGACGTGTTCGCTCATGGTGCGCACCGTACGTGGATTAGCGCATAATTTGATAACCGGGAGGATCGGATTACCGATGATGTTGCCCTGACCGGTGGGGAAGAAATGAACGACATAACCTGCTGCGGCGGCCAAAGTCACCATTTCAGCGGCTGCCGACGAGGAATCCATAAACCACAGACCCGGGCCCGTCGGCGCTTCGGCTTTATCAAGCACGCCATCGACCAGGCACTCTTTACCAATCTTCTGTATATTACCGAGCGCTTTTTCTTCGATAGTGGTCAGACCACCCTCGATGTTGCCCTTGGTAGGCTGGGAATCGGAAAGATCCGAGGTTTTGAAGCGTTCGATCATGTCCTGGTACCGGTTGAACATGAACATGAAGCGCTCACGAACTTCATCGTTACGACAACGCTCGGCGACCAGGTGCTCACCACCTGTGATTTCGGAAGTCTCGCCAAATAGCAAGGTTGCGCCATGGGGGTACAATTTATCGAAGGCGTTCCCGACCGTCGGATTTGACCCACAACCCGAGGTGGTATCAGATTCGCCACACTTGGTGGAAACCCAGAGTTCGCTTACCGGTGCGTCTTCACGCGTCAATTCGGAAGCCCACTGCACGTATTCCTTTGCTACCTTGGATGCTTCCATAATGGTTTCATGGTCGCCGTGCTGCTCGATACCAAAACCGGTCACAGGCTTGCCGGTCGCAGCGATGCCATCGACAATTTTCTGGGTCCAGCCGTTTTCGATACCAATGACGACCACTGCAGCAACATTTGGATTGGAACCGGTTCCGATCAGGGTACGGAAGTGCAATTCAAGGTCTTCACCAAATTGTAGCCGCCCATAAGAATGGGGCAGGGCCATGGTGCCTGAAATATTGTTCGCGACCGCTTCACAGGCGGCATTTGAAAGGTCATCAACCGGCAGGATAATGACATGATTGCGGACACCAACACGGCCATTTTCACGTCGGTATCCTGAAAATGTTGCAGTACTTAAATCTTGGGACATTTATTTATTCTCCAGAAAGGAATTGTCGATTTTTTTGTTTGCCGATTACCAGCGCTTGGTCTTGATATTGTGAACATGGGCATGTTCACCGATGCCGATATCTGCGACGACCTTGCCGATATCAGTGCTGTACTTGATCACGGTATCGCCTTCTTTCATTTGTTTAATCGCAAGCTTGTGCCCGATTGGAATATCGCTGGTCGCCTTGAATTGGATCTCGACGTCCTGATCCATTACCCAGCCGGTTAATTCCTCTCCGGCTTTCACGCCCTCGACCACGACAACGCCGACACTATCCCCTTCGTCATGTACTACAAAATCTATCATTTGATTCTCCAGGATTTAATAATAGTCGCCACTTGAAGGTAGCGCTAAAACGAGAATTTACGCCTCATTATAATTCAAGTCAAGTGGTCTTATATAAGAGTAGTTGACTAGAGGCCGCACACCGTTTGCCTAGCCAATTGATTTTAATGAATTTTTTCTGATCCGGGATTTAAGAATTCGCAAACAAAAATCGATATGCCAGGATTGTTTTTTGCCACGGTCTTATATAAGACATATACTCGGTTCGAGGGTGCATGGTCAAGCGGCTGGCTTGGAGATTTATGGCTGGTCTTGTCATAGAGTATTGTTAAACAGGATCTGGAGTTTTAATGCTTACAACCGGTAAAGGCTCTATTTCGCTTTACATGCAAATAAGGGATCTCCTCACGGTAAAGGTTGGCATGGGAGAATGGGCGCCAGGTAGTATTATTCCTAGCGAAGTAAATCTCGCGCAGGAGCTCGGGGTTAGTCAGGGCACAGTTCGCAAAGCGATTACTGAACTGGTGGAAAACAACGTATTAACTCGCAAACAGGGCCGGGGAACCTTTGTTTCTAACCATGATACTGATAGAGCCCTGTTTCATTTCTTCCACGTTACCGATAACAAGGGCCTTAAAGTCCTGCCGGACAGCAGGGTTTTGCACTGTCGCAGGAAACCGGCATCACGCATGGAAGCCTCGAAACTACAGTTGGCCGCCGGTGCTAAAATAATCAGAATCGAACGTGTGCGGGATTTCTCCGCTAAACCGACCATGGTCGAAACCATTACATTGCCCGCTAAGCCATTTGGCGATTTAGGCAAGCAAGGCAAATACGATCTGCCCAATACGCTTTATGAGCTCTATGAAAAACAGTACGGAATCACGATACACAGCGCCGATGAGCAGCTACGCGCGGTAGCCGCTTCAAAGCATGATGCGAAAATACTGAAGCTGGAGGTCGGTACGCCACTGCTCGAAATTGAACGAGTTGCACTGACCCTGAATAAAACGCCGGTAGAGCTGCGCATCAGTCGTTGCAGCACAAAGAATCACCATTATCAAAATACTATTTTTTAGCAGCGACTTGCTAAATCCATGGGTCCTGGGATTTTTCTTACATTGGAACCAAATGTATTTGTTCTGCTCAGGTGCAACAAGATAGACTAGCGCATTGATTTTTAAGGATAATCCAGTTTTCGTAAACTCAGATATCTATGGGCAATAAGATATTCAGC
>CALJYH010000094.1 GCA_937984095.1 uncultured Gammaproteobacteria bacterium
CCTGTCCATTGACGGCTTCAATGGTTTGGTAACCCTGCTTGCTCAGCAGCGACTTTAAAATTAGCCGATTGGTTTTTTCGTCGTCGACGATCAGGGCTTTGCCGAGGCCGATATTACTCATATTGAAGTGCAGGTCGGTAAAAGCAGGGCAGCCTTGTTACCGAAAAGTGCGGGTTTCCCCTTTCTGATAATGCTTACTTTTTTAGTACATACCACGCTTAAATCAAGCTGGCCACGATACTTAACCCGGCCAACCCAGTTTATACGCGAGGCCTGAATGGCGCTGGGTAAGATTTTCGATGGCGCGCATAACAACGTTACTCGCAGCATGTAAAATAAACCGCTGGCGTGCTCGCGTGATAGCAGTATAGAGCAGCTCCCGTGACAGTACACCCGATTCCGGGTCCGATGGGAGTATCAGCAATACCGAGTCAAACTCGGACCCCTGGGACTTATGCACGGTGCTGGCCCAGGCGGGCGTGAATTTGGGCAACCGGTTTATAGCCAGATCACGAATGCCCCCATCAGAATCGCGAAAGCAGGCCCGCAGGCCGTCTTCATATTGCCATAGGATTCCGGTATCGCCGTTAAACAGATCTAGTTCATGGTGGTTGCGCGTAATCATTATGGGAAGACCGCTATATAAATTGGTTTCAGGCAGCTTGTTACGCGCCAACAGCGCACTTGAAATCCGGTGATTCAGAGACTCGACGCCAAAATATCCCTGGTTGGTAGCGCATAACACTCTTGTGGTTTCGTAAATTTCGAGTGCGTCTGCCGGTGTATCGCTCTCAAATACAGGCTGGTAAGCATTGTATATCCAGGCAAGCGTGTCGGCATGGATTTGATCCGATTCCTCTGCGTACCAGTGCAGTCCCCTGTCGTTACTGCGCAGTAAATCGGTCGCGGCGGCGCTCCGCCCCTGGTTGACCAGGAATGCGATTTCACTGATCGCACTATCCCGATTAAAGCGATAGCTGTTACGCAGCAACGCGATCGATGCTGCGACTGCTGCAGGGCCGATATCTAGCGCTTGGCCGTGACCGGTAATATCGCCGAGAACATTTCCTGCTGCAACCGAGGCCAATTGATCACGGTCACCCAGTAAAATCAGCTGAGCCTGGTCTGGCAGTGCTGCAAGCAGGTGAAACATTAGTTTAAGATCAATCATTGAGGCTTCATCGATTACGACACAGTCGAACGGCAATCGATGCAGTTCATTGTAATTAAAGCCATTGCGACGATACCCAAGCAGTCGATGAATTGTCGTCGCTTCGCCCGGCATTGTAATTTTAGTGCTGTTGCCGAGTCCGATCTGGTCGACACGTTGACGAATCGAAACCATCATACGCGCCGCGGCTTTTCCGGTTGGTGCGGCCAGGGCAATACGGCACTCAGGATTCAATGCCAGCAATACCGCCAGGATACGAACAATTGTTGATGTCTTGCCGCTGCCCGGACCGCCCGATATGACACTAAAGGGTTTACTTGCGGCAGTCTGAACCGCGTCTTTTTGATCTTGATCGACCTCGTCTGACGCCGTGAATAATTTATCGACCTGGGCGGCGATTTCTGACTCGTTGATAGTGGCTTCCTGTTCAAGCATCGCCCTGATTTTCCCGGCAACAAAATCTTCATAAAACCACAAGCGATTCAGGTACAGGCGATTTTCATCGAGTATTAGCGGGGCGTTTTCATAGGGCCTTCCGATACAGGGACATGTGTGTAATCGGTCACACCAGTCGGCGCAGTCCAGACCCACTGGAATTTCTGCTGCATCGATTCGGCTGGAACTGAACAGAGGGCGCATGCTGTAAGCGTCAAGATCTATGCAAACGTTTCCTGCCAGATTGGCTTCACTGACCAATGCTGCACTGAGACTCGCCAATTCATCGTTAGGGATTCGAGCCTGTTTTGCAATAAATTCGGCAAAATAGTAGCTCAACCAATGGATATCGCCGTTACGAGCGAGGCTGTATAGCAGGTTTGTCATGCCTTTACCGGCTCCAGCGGCGTGAATCTCATTAGCTGGTCGAGTGCTTGAATGGCAGGCTCTGCGGGTCGATCAAAATGAACACCGTAGCGGGCGCCATGCTGTGGCCTCATCGCGCGTAAAAACAGGTAGTAAGCCCCACCAAAATGTTGCTCAAAGTTATAGCCATTTAGGCGCTGTTTCAGGAATCGATGCAGTGCGACCGAATAAAGCAGTGATTGCAGATCGTAGCGTCGCTCCAGCATCGCCAGTTGAAGTTTTTCAGGACAATAGTCTTCTACACTGGTACCGAGGAAGTTGCTTTTATAGTCGGCAATGTAATAGCGATCCTGGTGAACAAACACAAGATCTATGACGCCAGTCATTAAGCCACGGAACTCCGCGCTGCTTACGGCTTTCAGCGGTACTGGTGACAGGGATTGCATAAACTGATTCAGTGCTTCGATATCAAGATGATCGAGCGCAAAGTCGAATGAAAGTTCGTTGAGTCTTTGCTCGTTAGGCAGGCTATTCAGTGTCATGCCAGCTTTATCGAGGGGTGTCAGTTTAATGTTTTCCAGCCAGGTAATCAGTGTTTGTTCGTTTTCGGCGGCTAACCCGGAACGGGGCAAAAAACGTGGAAATAGTTGCTCGCACTGTCGACCGATATCCTGCTGGAAATCCAGATTTTCCAGTAACGAATGAATCAGCAATCCAATGTGGCTGCCAGCCGGGAAATCGAGAATAGGGTCTCCCTGGCTCGCCATGGTTCCCGTATTGCCTGGTTGATGTATACCTCGTGTCAGTCCGGTAAAACTGTTGATACGCCATTGGTTCAATTTTGTGCGCGAGAATTTGGCGAGTTGGGTGGGCGCTTGCTGCGAAATCCCAGGACGAAGCACTGGCTGTTCGCTGTCTAGTGGCAGTGGAAGTAGTTCAATGGTTCCGGCGCTCTTGGCGACCAGGTTTTGCAGATCGCTCGCAAAGTTCATATCACTGGGAAATCCATCGGGGGCATCGGATTCCAGGTCAAGTGGCGTTTGCCTGGAATGGAGTAAATAAGCGAGCGCAGTCTGGCTTGCATAGCCCGCCTTGCCGGAGTCACCGGCGAGGCCCCAGGCAAGGTAAACTTTGGAGCGAGCGCGCGTAAGCGCTACATAGAGTAAGCGCATATCTTCCGCCAGACGCTCTTTCTCCGCAATCAACCAGTTAGCGTCTAGTTCGGCAGAACCCAGGTCGATGCACGGCGCCAGTTCGAAATCATGAAAATAGACTGCCCTGGATCGGTCTACCTGTTTACAGGACCAAAGGAACGGCACGAAAACGATCGGATACTGTAAGCCCTTGGATTTATGGACCGTTACTATTTTGACCAGGGCCTCATCGTCCTCCAGGCGCAGCTCGGCATCCTCGCTGCTGCTTTCCTCAAACTGGTCATGAAACCAGCTGATCATGGGTGTCATGCCGGCGCTGATCGTAGACTGCTGTTGTAGCAGTTCAGCCAGATGTAGCAAGTTGGTAATGCGCCTTTCCTGGTTATCCTTTTGTGCCAGGGATCGGGTGATCTCGAATTTATGCAGCAGCGACTGAAACATCGCTATAAATCCCTGCCGGTTCCAGAGTTGCTGCAAGTCGGCCAGATCCTCTAACCAGCTTTGCCACGCAGAATCACTGTCGACAATCGCAGCGATTTGCCGATAATCGAGATTGAGAAGACTGGATGTCAATGAACGCCTGGCGAGGGTATGGTCCTGATACTGGGAAATTGCTAACAACAGGTCATAAAGGCCGCTGGCCTCATCGCTGTGGTAAACCGAATCCCTACCGATGGTGACCGTGCGGATCCCATGCCGATTCAGAACCCGGCTCAGGGCTTGTCCCTCGGAAGCCTGTCGCACCAGGATCGCAATATCCCCGTTTTGTACGGGCCGATCATCAATGGTCGCAGATTGCCGGCCGGCTGTTTCGAGTAAGCGGCTGATCTCGGAAGCAACCGCCTGGTTGATCAGGTCTCGCATAGCCTGGCGCGAATAGTTTTGCTGATTTTCATTTGCGGGAAGTTGCCACAATGTCATTGCGCTAACGCCGTGATCCTCGAGACGAAGTTCGTGAACAGCATTTTGCGCGATCGATTCAACATGGGAAAACTTGATCGAATCCCGGTAAATAAAGGCATCCGGGCGCTGCGAAAATAGAGTATTGATGGCGTGCACCAGGTTGGGCTGGGAACGCCAGTTTGTTTGCAGGCTGAATAAATCAATCTGCGGCAATTGCCTTGCTTGCATATAGGTGAAAATATCGCCGCCACGGAAGCTGTAGATCGCCTGTTTGGGATCACCGATCAGGGTCAGGCTGGTGTTACTGGCAGACAGGTAGATATGGCTGAAAATTCTGTACTGGATGGAATCGGTATCCTGAAATTCGTCGATCATTGCTACCGGATACTGCTGCCGGAGACTCTCTGCGAGTGCTTCTCCGGAGCTCGATTCAAGCGCATCCAGCAGCAGCGTAAGCTGGTCCTGGTAGGCAAGAGCGGTTAATTCACGCTTGGTTTCGAGTACCTGTCGGGAAGCAGTATCAAACGCATCGGCACGCAGCTGCGGGCTTAATTCATTGGTAAACTCGAGCCAGGCATTTGCGATAGGGCTGATCCGTTTGAAAAATTCATGCTCCAGCCCTGGGTCCTGTCCTCGTTTGCTGGGTTTCGAGTTCTGCTGTAATAACTCTGTCCCCAAATACTGAAAATTCTGGAATGGGCTGCCTGGTTCTGTGGCGTTGAAAAAATTGTCGGCGGATTCTAGCAGCAGCGGCAGGTTTTGAGGATGATAGGGTAGTTTTACGGCTCTACTGAGTGCCGTCGAGTTCGAAATTACCTCGACAATTTCTGACCGGCACTTTAACCATAGCGAGGCCAGCCGGTGTAGTGAGTTGGCAATCTTGCGTGGTTGTTCCATCAGTTTAGCCAGGCTTACCCGGGTTTCCGGTATGATGCGTGCAGACGGCTTATTCCGCAGCTCGAGCAGGGTCGTGATCAGGCTATCAAGATTCGGCAAATTGTTGTGGATCAACTGCCAGCCATCACTGTCAAGTTCGTAAGTCTGGTTACGCCACCAGTCTTTAATAGCGGACTCCCAGATCGAGTCGTCATCAGTCAGTAAGGAGCTGTCAAAAAGCTGGTTACCGGACAATGCGTGTTCCTGCAGGCTGCGTTGGCAAAAGCTGTGAATCGTCGAGATCGATGCTTCATCCATGCTGCGTATTGCCAACTGCAGGCGGTTGATCTGAGCCGTCCGCGAATCGTCATCGAGGTCTCGTGACTGTTTCAGCAACAGCATCAGCAAAGCGTCTTCGCAGGTAGCGGGGTGCTGGAGTAAATCAAGTGCCTCGTAGAGCCTTCTGCGAATACGACCACGCAATTCTTCGGTTGCCGCGTTGGTATAGGTAACAATCAGAATCTGTGATGGCTGTCGGCCACTGAGGATATGCCTCAGGTACAGGTCGGCGATAGTGTGTGTTTTACCGGTGCCGGCACTGGCCTCGATGAGCTTGAATCCTTCAAGATCGAGCTCTAGTACCGCCTCGGCGTCAAGAATATCTGAGGTTGAGGCTTCAGGCATTTTTGGCACCGTGTGTGATTGCCGGAAGATAGATTTGGCGTGCGCAATCCTGGAACAGTGGATCTTCGAGTGGCTTGCTCGTATTCTGGTGCAACGCCAGTCGTATGAATTCATCTTCACGTTCACCAGGGGGTGCATTCCGGTATTTGCCCCCGTTCCAACAAGTAAGCGCCTTGCTCATCGCAACCACAGGATCTGTATGTGATGCAAAGGCGTAGCTGGTGTCCGGAAACACCGGCAGAGGATGCTCAAGACCCTGTTGAAACAGCGTGATATAATTAGCCAGAATCGTTTTGGCGCTGGACGCATCGAGATATTCAAAACGAAGACCCCGTGTGGTCGGGATTAGCAATTGACTGCATTCGTGTGGGGCTATCTGGTTTGTCGCAGATAAAGCCAGGTGATCAAGCCAAAGCGACATTAGCGCTCTACTTTTGACGGCTTTACTCGCGCTGAAGTGCATCAATCCAGTGCCGGGATAACAGGCGTTTACTTCTCCGTAAAGCAGCAGCACATTGTCAAATCGGCACTCGACCGACCTGGTAATGGGTTGCTGGCCGCGAAAGCTCGCCAGTTGCTCGAGCAAAACCTGGTACTCCGCCTGAATCGCAAGCCATTCAGCTTTTGCAGCCCTGCCATGGGGCAGTAAACCCAGCGCAGAAAATTTCTCGACGTCGTTTTGGCTCCCGCTTAACTGGCTATCCGCCAGGCGTCCTGCTAGCTCCCACTTCTGCAATCCTTGCAAGGTAAAACTTTCTTCGTCGTCAGAATCCGGTTCGGCAGTAATCCTGATACCGAGCCTCGAGCTGAAGAAGAAGCGAATTGGATGGTTGAAGAATTGCTTCAGCATTTGGAGGTCGATCCCACTATCCAGACTTGAGGTAGAGGAAAGCGATTCCTGCGGCCAGGCTTGAGTTCGATCAAGAGGTTTGCTTGCGGCAAGATATAGCGACGTGTCAAACCAGTATTGGTCGTAGCCGGGATTATCTGGCATGAAATTTCTTGAAGAAAAAGCCTGCATCGGATGAATCCGCGAAATCTGCTTACTGGCTGTGCGACCAGTGTCATCGGTTCCGAAGCAAGTATCGATGTAATCGAGCAATTCGCGCAGCAATACCGAAGGTTGACATTCACTATTATCCTTGAGACTGCGCCCACAATAACTGAAATAAAGATAACGCCGTGCGCACAACAGGGTTTCGAGCATCAGGTAGCGGTCTTCATCGGAGCGGAGTGGATCACCCGGGCGCCATTGGTGGCGCATCAGGTCAAACTCGGCGGGACGGTCCCTGCGCGGAAAAGCGTTGTCCTGCATTCCCAGCACGCAGATTATCGGAAACGGGATGTTGCGCATGGGTTGCATGCCACAAAAGGTGATACCTCCTGAATAAAGGCGGCCCGGTTGTTGATTTGTCGCCAGTTGTTTTTCCATCCAGTAGCAGACCAGGGCAGGGCTTAATTCAACTGATCCGGATTGACCGATTTCACTGATCGCGTTACGCAACGGTAGTAGCAAATCATCAGCCACTATCCGCGCAGAAAAGAACTCCTCGATCAATTGCTGCAAGCGCCGCTGCCAGACGTCGGCGCTTGCAGCAGTGCCGAGTTTTTGATGCCAGTATGTCAAACGCTCAAACAGGTATCTGAACTGGGATATGGCAACGCCAGCGTCGGTGTCAATCTCGATGATCGGTGCAATGCCCTGCCAAAGAGCGTCATCCATCATCGCGTAGCCGGCAAAAAACCGGTCCCAGGCCTGTTGCCAGGTATTTTCGTGAATTGCAGGCAGTCCGAGGGCTCGTCGTTGATCGGCGTCGATTCCCCAGTGCACCCGGCTGGATTCAACCAGTTGATAAATATGCTCTAGCATTTGCTGATCAATATCGAATCGATTTCGAATTTCGACACACTCGAGAAAAGCCAGGACTTCGGAGCGGGTGAACCTGCTGCCGGGTAGTTTCAATAATTGCAGAAAAATCCTGACCAGTGGATGAGCATCGCTAACGCTGATATCGGAAATATTCCAGGCCAGGTCAGGGCGCTTGTTGCCTGTATCCTGTTGAAAAACTGCTTCGATGTAAGGCGCATAGCGACTTATTTCGGGGATCATAACCAGGATGTCTTCGCTCGACAGTTCAGGATGTCGATCAAGCACCATCAGCAGGTGGTCATGTAGTACCTGGCATTCCCGCATCGGGCTATGACATATTTGAACCGAGATGGAATCATCGATAGTTATTCCGGGCACTGGTTTTTCAAGATTAAACAGGCTGGCTTGCAGACATTTCAAGATGCTGTCATTACCGGGGGGTTGATTATCTTCAACTTCACTGCCGGTAACCGATCCCAGTTCAAGCAATAAGTCCTGCATCGCCTGTCCCTGTCTGCCCCAGGAAGCCAGCAAACTGTTACTGGAATCGAGATACTCCGAGTCGACAGGATTTTGCAAGCGCCTTCTCGCCTTTACTTTTTCACTGACCAGGTCGGCCCAGTATTGGTCTGTGGGATTATGCTGATAGAGAATTATTTCGGTTCTGCGCGCGAGGGCGTTGATAAATTCGATGACAAAGGGTGCGAGACTGGACATCGCGAACAGGCTGATACGTTCGGGCAGTTTGATTTCGACGGGGCTATTGCCGAGGCGATCGATGATGCTTTCCATAATATTAACTCGATGAGCCTGATTCCTTGTAGCAACAATTTTCCGCCACAGCTGGGCCTGCCACTGGCTGTCATTTCCATTCGACCAATCGTGAATCAGCTCCGGTCTATAAGCCTGGTAGTGGTCGAAGCTAATCGCGATACGTTGCGCCAGTTGCCACTGTTTGATGCCACTTTGGTCGTCATCGAGATACCGACGCAATGATGCAAACACATCCTGACTCAGCAGCTCGGGCAAGGCAGCAAAAATTTGCCAACCGAGCAAGTCGCGGGAATAGGGATCTTGATGGGGCAGGTCCTCCAGGATCTGGCCGGCTAGGCCCCATATCCATTTTCCCACCTGGGGATAATGAATATTTGCCGCGATTCCCAGTTGTTGTGCGATACGCAGATTCAGCCAACGCGACATTGCGTAGGTCGGAACCACGACTACCTCGTGCGCGAACGGATCGCTCAATGGCTCGGCGGCAAGACGCTGCGTTAGTCGCGATTGCAGGGTTTCGATTCGGTTGGAGCTGAGGATGGTTAAAGCCATTACAGGAGGATTATCTTGCGAAACCAGAAGATTATAAAAGAATGACGGCTCACAGGATGAGCCATAGCGCTGACCCGTCGCTTTCCAGTATTCAAAATTTTAATTGATTACCCCAACAGATTGCATAACATTGTTGCCAGATTGATTTATGATTGTCCGATTCCTAATTACAGTAACAACTCGCGGACCCCATGGAAACCGCTTCTGAAAGTAATCTTCCACCGGAAAATGGTGATCAACGCATTATCGATAACATTGAGCGTGTTTTCTTCGATGGTTACTGGATTCGATACTATGCACCGCTGCAAGATACGCTGGCCAATCGCAAGCGCTTGATCGACAGTCTTACCCGGCGTGCGTTTCATCATACCGAAGCCGGTATCAATACTCCGGGTAGAAGTCTTGACCTTGCCCGTGAAGCTTATGCAAGTGAAACCGATCCAAAGCGCAAGCGCGTCAACGCTGCTATGCTGGCGGGCGCGCTTTTCAATCGGGCCACGGATTTGTTTACCACGATCGTGGATCTGGGCGAGCTCGGCGTGCAGGTCAGTGAGAACAATGAATTAATGCGCCAGTGCAGCGATTGTTTTGAGGAGGCGCTAACCCTGGGTCAACAGGTCAGGCATCATAGTGGCTGTGAGGGAATCGACGAGGTCTGGGGCGAACCATTCAAAGCCTTCACAATGCCTATTGCTGACTTTTTCGAGTCAAGATTCATAAAAATTGCACAAGGGATGCGTGAGATTGACCAGGTTGCAAGCTGCATGTTAGAGGTGTTCTGCAGCCAGCCGCTGTTTGTCGGACTGGAAGGTTTGATCGTAGATTACGCGACGGCCGCACGAGAGGCTGCCGAAACCATGAAAAAGGATCCGATTATTTTTCAGGTATGGCCGAACTTCGTCTCGCTGGGTGAAAAGCTCGATGCATTCAGGCCCAGGTTGCCCGACAGGCCTGATCAAATGCTGCGCATGCGAATAGCCTACGGGCGGGATCTGATTCAGGAAGGCAGGTTGCTGATTAGCTATATTGCCAGTGCCCGTGTGCCGATGACGGAAAGGGCGGGTGCTTATATTGAAGAATGTCGACGCTATGGCAAGACACCGTTAATTTAAGCGATTAATCATTGACACTTAAAGGAAACCAATAAAAATCCTATGGCAAAGAAACCTAAAGCAGTCGGTAATCAGAACATCATTACCCTGTGGCCAACCATACTACTGGCCAAACGTTATGCGCATTATCAAAAGGTAAATCCCTCCCTGCTTGAATTGTTTTACCAGCACCGTGATCGGGAGCAGGGCAAACCGCAGCAGGCCTATGCCAGCGGTGACGACCTGCTCAGCAAGTATCCTCTTCATGATGAACTAAACGAGCTGGCGGAATTCATCAGTCAGGGGATTGTTGAAGTCGCGAAGGTAGCCAATGAGGGTTTGTGGCGTAGTGGCGAAAAAGTGCGCGTTAACATCACTGGCCTCTGGTTTCAGATTTCAAACAATCATGCCTTCCATGAAATGCACGTGCATGGCAATTGCTCCTGGTCCGGGGTTTACTACGTACGCTCGGGCGATTGTAGTAAGTCACCCGACTCGCATCGTGGTGAACAACCGAACGGGATTACCCGCTTTTATGGGCCGCATATTGAGCACATGGCGGGTGGTTTCGGCGATTACGGTAATTACTATCTGCACGATAGCAGTTGGGATTCCTACCCTGAGGATGGCAAGCTGTGCGTGTTTCCATCGCATATCAAGCATATGCCCTTCCCCTATAACGGTGTAGAAGACCGCGTTATCGTATCGTTCCATGCGCAGGTGTATGATTCCAGCGGATCGCAGAGTTACGACTACGGTTTTAACAATTAGGCGTTATTGCCCTGTCAGGTAAACCAGCCCGGCTGACGCACAACCGGTTCAGGTACACCACCCCATCAAAACGAGGGTGGTGGTAAAGAAAAAATCAAACCCGGGTCAGTCGAAACCTTACTTCAACACTGGCATTGTAAACTCGGCGTCGAGCCCACTATCCAGCCAGCGTGAAGTCACGGTTTTCACCTTGGTGTAAAAACGCAATGCTTCCATACCGTACTGGTTGTGGTCACCAAAAGCCGAAGATTTCCAGCCGCCGAAGCTGTGGAAAGCCAAAGGTACTGGAATCGGGACGTTAATTCCGACCATACCAACCTCGACCTTGTCGGCAAAGGTGCGTGCAGCGGCCCCGTTTTTAGTGAAAATAGAAGTGCCGTTGCCGTAAGGGTGATCGGTAGCCAGTGCAGCTCCCTCTTCAAACGAACCAACGCGCATAATTTGCAGCACCGGGCCAAAAATCTCTTCCTGGTAAGACTGCATTTCGGGGGTGACATTGTCGATTAGTGAACCGCCCAGAAAGAAGCCATTCTCGTGGCCGTCACACACGAAATCGCGGCCATCAACGACCAGGCGCGAGCCCTCGTCTTCGGCCATTTGGATATAGTTCATGACCTTCTCGCGGTGCTCTTTAGTCACCAATGGGCCCATTTCGAGGTTGGTATCAAGACTGGAACCAATGCGCAGTGCTTCGACGCGCGGCTTTAAAATATCGATTAACTGATCGGCCACTTCATCGCCAACACAAACACCCACTGAAATGGCCATGCAGCGTTCACCAGCGGAACCATAAGCCGCACCCATCAGCGCGTTGGCGACATCTTCGAGGTCTGCATCGGGGAGGATCAGCATGTGATTCTTGGCCCCACCCATGGCCTGGCAACGTTTGCCGTTTGCCGTGGCGGTGGCATAAACATACTTCGCAATGGGAGTGGAACCGACGAAGCTGATCGCCTTGATGCGTTCGTCGTTGAGCAGGGTGTCGACGGCTTCTTTATCGCCGTTGACGACATTAAAGACGCCGGGAGGCGCCCCGGCTTCGAGGAACAGTTCAGCCAGCCGGATGGGGCAGGAAGGATCCTTTTCCGATGGTTTCAGAACCACGGTGTTACCGGTAATCAACGCCATTCCCGCCATCCACAACGGAATCATCGCGGGAAAATTAAATGGAGTGATGCCGGCAACCACACCCAGCGGCTTGCGCATCGAGTAGATATCGATGCCCCGTGCCACATTGTCGGAAAACTCGCCCTTTTGGGCATGCGGTGCACCACAGGCAAACTCGGCTACTTCGATACCGCGCAATACCGATCCCATCGCATCTTCGATGACCTTGCCATGTTCTATCGAAACCAGTGAAGCCAGTTCATGCTGGTGTTTGTACAGTAACTGCACGTAGCGCGCCATGATCCTTGAACGCTGTAGCACTGAGGTCGCGGCCCAGTCAGGAAACGCTGCCTCGGCAACGGCTATCGCGGCCTCGACCTCGGATTTCGATGCCAATGGAACCTCGCTGATTTTTACACCCCTGCTTGGATTGAAAATATCACCAAACCGTCCGCTGGTGCCGGCGACGTGTTCGCCGTTGACATAATGACTTAATTGGGTGATTTCAGGGGATACGGCTTCTGCTGGCTGGCTCATGATGTCTCCTGCGAGGGTAAAATCAATAAAGGGCGGCCATTATAGACAAGATATTTATGCAAAAAAATAGTTTTATTGCCACATCCATTCTGCAAAAATACACATAAACTTGAATTATCTCTGGCTATGCGAGGTGCTGATAATGCGGATGTTATTGACTATATTGTTATCGGACAGGGAAAAATGGGGGTCAAATGTATGACTGGAATGATTTGCGCTTTTTCCTGGAGCTGTCGCGCCAGGGCAAGCTGGTTCGAGCTGCCGCCCGGTTACAGGTCGATCACACCACCGTTAGTCGGCGTATTACGGCTCTCGAAAAGCAGCTTGATGTGCGCCTGTTTGACAAGTCACCGCGCGGTTACCAGCTAACCGATGCGGGCCTGCGGTTGCTACCGTTGGCCGAGCAGATCGAAACACAATCAAACCAGCTCTACCAGGAAATCGCTGGTAAAGACGCTTGGCTTGGTGGCACCGTGCGGGTTGCGGCTCCAGAGGCCCTGGGGTCGCAGGTAATCGCGCGCCATATTAGCGTGTTTCGAGACCAGCATCCGGATATAGAAATCGAACTGGTGGCTGAAACCCGGCGTATGAGCCTTTCCAAGCGTGAAGCTGATATCGCGATCAGCTTTTCACGTCCCGAAAGTGGACGCCTGATCGCCTGGAAGCTATGTGATTACCGTCTACGCCTGTACGCAACTCGTGCCTACCTGACGACTCACGCCCCGATTGCCGCACCCGAGGATCTCTCTCGACATGGTTTTGTTTCCTATATCGATGATCTGATCGAGATGCCCGAACTTCGTTTTTTCGATAATACGATAAAAAACGCCCATGTCGTGTTTCGCAGTACTAACGTCAGCGCCCAGTACAACGCAATACTTGCCGGCATCGGTCTTGGTCTTGTGCATTGTTTCATGGCGCACAGGGAAGAACGCCTACAGGTGGTTTTACCCGCTCAAATTTCGGTAGAGCGCACTTACTGGCTGCTGGTGCACGAAGACTTGCGACAGGTTGCGCGCGTCGATGCGGTTTGCAAGTTCCTGACACGTATATTGAAAGAAAACACTGAACTGATGATGGGAGATTAGAGACGTTCGCCGCGAAGCTGTAATACGCTTTGTTGCAACAGGTCTGGTCTGGCATCGCTGGCGTTGATGACATCACCCGCGATCAACTCGATACGACTCAACATCCCACGCGGCAGCAGGCGGGTCATGGCGTTGCCATACGCCCGACTGAAAAAACTCCCCCACAGGCCACGCAGAGCCAGCGGTATCACTGGAACCGGGTCGCGCTGCAGGATCCGGGTGATGCCGGGTTTGAAAGGGCCGATTTCGCCGCTTTCGGTAATCTTGCCCTCGGGAAATATGCACACCAGTTCGCCCTGTTGCAACGCGTTACTGACCTTGTCGAAGGCCCGTTCCATCATGTCTTTATCCTCGTGCTCCCCCGCTATCGGAATTGCATTTGCGGTTTTGAAAATAAAGGAGAGTACCGGTAGCTGAAATATTCGGTAATACATGATGAAGCGTATCGGGCGACGGATGCATCCGGCCAGAACCAGAGCATCGACAAAACTTACATGGTTACAGATAAGCACCGCCGGTCCCTCATCGGGGATCTGCTCGAGCCCGGTTTTCTCGACCCGATATAGCGTGTGGACCAGGAGCCATACCAATAGGCGCATAATGAATTCTGGCACCAGCATGAAGATGAATAATGCGACCGCAGCGTTCATAAATGCCATGATCAGGAATAGCACTGGTATCGAAACCCCCATCGCAAGGGCGAAGCCAGCATAGATTGTGGCCACTACCATGAATAGCGCATTCAACACATTGTTGGCGGCGATAATGCGTGAGCGTTTCCTGGGATTGCTGCGCTGTTGCACCAACGCGTATAGCGGCACGATGTAAATGCCGCCGAAAATGCCGAGCATGATGACGTCGAAAGACACGCGCAGGCTAGAACCCTGGGCGAAGAATACCGACGGAGTTATTAACTCGCCGCCGCTGGTCAAATTCTGACTAAAGTATATATCGACGCTGAACAGGGTAAGGCCCAGGGCGCCGATCGGGACCAGCCCGATTTCGACCATCCGACCGGAGAGCTTCTCGCATAAAAATGAACCCGCACCGATGCCGATAGAAAAGAAAGCCAGTAACCAGACATAAACCTTTTCGTTGGCGCCGAGTTCGTATTGTACGTAGTTTGGTAACTGGGTGACATAGGTGATGCCGATGAACCAGAACCAGGAAATGCCCATTACCGAGTAAAACACAGTCTGGTTTTCGCGCGCGTCGCGCAGGATGTTGAGTGTTTGGCGGGGGATATTGAAGCTAATCTTGAGTTCGGGTACGGCCGCGTTAAGCGTAGGAATGCCACGGCTGGCCCAGTATCCTAGACAAGCGGTGAACACCACTGCGATACCCATGGCAGTCGTCCCCAGGTCAATGATGAAAGCACCCACGATTAAGCCCATCAAAATCGCGATGAAGGTGCCAAACTCCACCATTGCATTTCCACCTACCAACTCAGCTGGCTTCAGCGCCTGCGGCAGCAGGCTGTACTTAACAGGCCCAAACAATGCTGATTGAGTCCCCATAAAAAAAAGAATAGCCACCAGAAGTGAAGGGCTTTGAAGCAGGAAAGCGGTTGCACCCAGCAACATAATCGCAATTTCGAGCAGCTTGATGCGCCGGATTAACATTGACTTTTCGTGCTTGTCAGCAAGCTGCCCTGCAATCGGCGAAAACAGGAAAAATGGAAGAATGAACAAGCCGGCGGCGATATTTACCAGGGTATTGCTATGCTGCTGGGAAACGCTTGCTGCCTGGAAAGTAATGAAAATCGTTAACCCGTTTTTATAAAGGTTATCGTTGAAGGCACCCAGCAATTGGGTCAGAAAAAATGGCCGGAACCGGCGCGTTGACAATAGCTTGATTGAATCAGGCATGGTGAGCTCGAATGTTGCCGTGAAGGCTAAAAGAATGTGTTGCCAAGCGCAATTAATTCTATTCTGTGAACCTGTCGAAACTCGTCAAAGATTTCAACAAAATTGAATCTGGCTTGAACTAAAGTCTCCAAATTACGCCTGAAAAGAATTCAGAAGGTTCAACTTAAGGATTACTGTGACTGTGTAAATTGTCGGAGAACTGAAAGAAAGTTGCAGATGCGGATGCATTGCTTACTTACCGGCAACGTAGATACAAATCTGCAGCGATGATAAAAATCCCTGTGAGAACCGTATTAAATGGAGCCTGGCAGAAAGAATCTTGTCATTTCTGACAGGCGCTTTTTATGTGCAATCGAAGCAGAAAATCCTGCACGAATAGACTATAAGACATCAAACAGCTGAGTAGTAAAAAAAATAGCGTAGCTTGAATGCCATCAATTAAGTCACTTTTGCGCCGCGACTGGTTTATCGGACTGGTCATTACCCTCTTGTTTCTGCTCTTCGCAGAGGCGGGCTGGCTCTCTGTGCTCGATCGTCAGGCATACAACTTCGGGGTTAAACTTTCCGCATCGACGGAACCGCACGAAGACATCGTAGTAGTTGCCATTGACGATAAATCAATACAGGCGCTCGGGGCCTGGCCCTGGTCGCGCGAAGTAATTGCCGAAACCACGCGCCTATTATCGAAGGCCAAGCCCAGTGTCCTCGGTTTTACGATGCCATTTGACACCAAGCAGTACGAAGCAGGGCTTTCCTCGTTAGCTAAGTTGCGCGCCATCCTCAAGAAAGAGAATAAACTCGGCCGGCGTGTTAACAACGCGTTAGTTGCAACCGAGTCGACATTGCTTGGCGATAAGAAGCTGGCCAGAACGTTCAAATCTGGCGGTCGAATTGTCCTCGCGATGCCGTATATTCCCACCGAAGAGCCGATAACTGGTTTAAACCCTTCGTTACCCAGGCACATGCAAAAATTTTCGTTACCCAAGGTTAGTGTCAATGGCAATAATGGTCGAGGTTTTGGTTGGCCGTCCCCAAAAATTACACGCGCATCAGAAATTTTTCCGCCCATCGAAATATTGACTAAACAGGCGAGTGGAGTTGGTGTAGTCAGTTTTGCCGAGCAGTTCAGCAGTGAACCATTGATCGTGCAGTACGGCGACGATTATTTGCCATCGTTTTCGTTAATGCTCGCAACCCGCAGTAAAGGTATGTCAACGCAGCATATCGAATCCAGAGCCAGTCCCAGACCGATGCTAGGAGGAAAAGATCTTGGTACGGATATAAATTTCAGGATCTATCCGCACTTCTATGAAGACAAGGGCGGTAAATCGGCTTTCAAGCTATATTCGCTAATCGACGTGCTCAACGGGAGTGTGGCCAGCGAGGTTTTTCGTGACAAGATTATCATCGTTGGATTGACTTCACCGCGCCTCGCACAGCCGCGTTTGACACCTACTGGACAGGCGATTTCACCGACTGTGGCAATAGCACATACGGTTTCGAGCCTGCTCAACAATGAACAATATCGTTTACCAGACTGGGCCGGCTGGGCGCAGCGTGGAATTATCGTCGTGATAGGGCTTTACCTGATGCTGGTAATGGGTCGTTTCCGCACCAACACCGCGTTTTTCCTGAGCCTGTTTTTGATACTAATGATTTTCAACGCGCATTTTGTGTTGATGAGCTCGCATTCGTTGTGGTTGCCGATGATGTCCACAGTGGTCATGTTAATCTTTGGGCATTTGATACTCGGAACGCGCCAGTCAGTGAGTACGCGTTTAGGACTGGTGCAGGGCGAGCTCTCAGCCGCAAATCGTCTGCTCGGGCAATCGTTGCATACGCAGGGGAATCTGGACCAGGCATTTGCAAAATATCGCAGCTGCCAGGTAGATGAATCGCTACTCGGCCAGGTTTACAACCTGGGTCTCGACTATGAGCGCAAGCGCCAGTTCAACAAGGCAGCAGCAGTGTTCAAGTTTATCAGTGAGCGCGATGCCAAATTCAATGACGTCAGCGAGCGTATCCAGCAAAATGAAAATGCCGCAAATACCGTGGTGCTCGGTAATCGAGACGCCACGGGCCCGGGTCCAAATCTGATTTCGGGTGCGGATACGCTTGAGAAGCCCAAGCTCGGGCGTTACCGGATCGAAACTGAAATCGGACGCGGTGCGATGGGGATGGTTTACCTCGGCCAGGACGACAAGATCGGCCGTACTGTGGCGATCAAGACGATGTTGCTATCGGACGAGATTGAAGAGGATATGCGCGATGAAGTGCGCACCCGCTTTTTTCGTGAAGCCGAGGCCGCAGGAAGACTTGACCACCCTGGCATCGTCACTGTTTACGACGTCGGGGACGAGCAGGATCTTGCCTATATCGCGATGGATTATCTCAAGGGCAAGGACTTGACAGCCTACTGTAACGCAAAGTCGCTGTTGCCGGTAAGCGAGGTTTTCAACATCATTATCAACGTTGCGATGGCACTCGATTATGCACACCAACAGCACGTAGTGCACCGGGATATCAAGCCGGCGAATATCATTTATGACGATGAAAAACGCGTTGCCAAGATCACCGATTTTGGCGTTGCCTGCCTCACCGATGCGAGCAAAACCAAAACCGGTACCGTAATCGGCAGCCCCTACTACATGTCACCGGAGCAGCTGGCAGGTAAGAAAGTCGATGGGCGTGCAGACCTTTTTTCACTGGGCGTGACTATGTACCAGATGTTGTGTGGCGAATTACCGTTTAAGGGTGATTCCATCGCCAGCCTGATGTATAACATCGCCAATGAGAAACATCCCGATATTCGACGTTTCCGTTCCGACCTGCCGAACTGCGTAAATAACCTGCTTGACAAGATATTGGACAAAGACGCGCAGCAGCGTTTTGAAAGTGGAAAGGAATTGGCAGATTCGATGAAACTTTGCCAGGAGCATATCCGGGAAATGGAAGCCGCCTGACGCCCTCATTAGATTCTATTAAACGAGTGCCTTGAAGCGTCCTAGCGCCCGCGCGCGAGTTGTTTTTAAATCAAGAATTGGTACTGGATAGTCTTTACCAAGTTTTATTCCCGCAGCGGTTAAAACCTCTTCACTCGCTTCCCAGGGTTTATGCCGAAACCTGGCGGGAAGATCTGCTAGTTCGGGGCAGTATCGAAGCAGGTATTCTCCCTCGGGGTCAAATTTTTCGCTTTGTAATACCGGATTGAATATTCGAAAATAGGGTGCAGCGTCGGCACCCGATCCGGCACACCACTGCCAGCTAGCGGCATTACTGGCGAGGTCTGCATCTATCAGGCAATCCCAGAACCAGTTTTCCCCGTTGCGCCAATGCTGCAGCATATTTTTTATCAGGAATGAAGCCACGATCATCCTGACCCGGTTATGCATATACCCGGTTTGCCAGAGTTCGCGCATCCCGGCGTCGATAATCGGAAATCCGGTTTGTCCCCTGCACCAGGATTGCAAGCCGGCCTCGTCGTCAAGCCACTCGAAGCCATTAAATTTTCGATTGAAGTTCTGCTCCGGAAGCTCGGGGAAGTGATACAACAGGTGGTAAGAAAACTCACGCCAGGCGATTTCGCGCAGGAAATGCGCTGGCCCGTCACCGTGATCATGCATGCTTGATTGATCGATCTGGTGCCAGATCTGATGTGGAGATATTTCGCCGAAGTGCAGGTGCGGCGAGAGTCTTGAGGTTGCATCGAGCGCGGGAAAATCCCTTCCGCGTTTGTAATCGGTAAGGGTATTCTGCCAAAAGGAATCGAATTTTTGAGCCGCTGCGCTTTCACCGATTTGCCAATGGCTGCACAGTGACTCATGCCAGCAGGCCGATGGTAATAGTTCGAGCTCATCGATCGACAGGCTGTTATCAATGGCGAGGTCAGACCATTGAATCTGCCCGGCGGACGCTAGCGGTTGGCGTGGCCGGGCCGATGACAGGCAACCTTTCTGATAAAACGGTGTGAAAACCCGGTAGGGAGTGCCATCTTTCTTGCTAATGTCCCAGGGCTCCCATAATAGAGAAGCATTGAAACTTCGGGTCTGGATATCTCCTGCGATCAGGTCAGCCTTGATTTGCGCGTCTCGTCTTATGCGCCAGGGTTCATAGCAGCGATTCCAGAAAAAACCTTCCAGCTGCAAGCTCGTAACGAGTTGCGCGATGACTTCACGTGCGTCTCCCCTGAAAATTCTGAGATTTCCGTCAAGCGCAAGATTCAGCGCGTTCAACGAATGGTGTAACCAGGCCCGGCTCGCCGAACCCATCGCCCAGTCTGCCGCGTTAACATCGTCCAGGATATAAATCGGCAGCACATCGCCAGCCGCGGCCGCGGCGTTTAGCGCCGGGTTATCCGAAATTCTGAGATCCTGGCGAAACCAGGCTACTGTGACGGGTTTTGAAGTCAAAACGGAGTAGAGAGTAGTTATTTGCGCTAGAGTGAATTAAGCAGCATGAGCTCTTCAGGATGCGGCTGCATGTAGTAAGAGCGTTCGATGTATTGATTAGGATTGCGGCGAAAGTGATGGCGCAACAGGGTGATTGGAACAATGAGAGGCAGCAGTCCCAGGCGATAATTTTCAATACAATTGCTCAACTCCTGCTTGTCACTCTTATCGAGCTCCTGTTTGAGGTAACCGCGCACATGTTCAAGCACGTTTACGTGGTTTGATCTCTTTGCAAAAATCTTCAGAATACTCATCATAGCCGCAAGATAGCGCGGCGCGTATTCCTCGATTGGTTGTTCGTGCGCGGCCGAGAGTTCGCGCCCCAGTTTGCGACCCAGATCCTGGTTGTGGCTATAGAGTATTAGTTTGTGACGGGCATGAAATTCGGTTAGTGCCGCCCACTCGAGACCAGCTTCGATCATTTTATGCCAGCGATGATAAATGAAAACTCGTTTGACAAAGCTTTCGCGTAGCACCGGGTCGCCGAGTCGGCCTTCTTCCTCGACAGGGAGTTCAGGAAAGTTCCGCATCAGGGTATCGGTATAGAGCCCAATACCGCTGCGTTGTGGCTGATCTTTATGATAAACCTTAACCCGCTCCATGCCGCAGCTGGGTGAGTCCTTCTTGACGATATAGCCGAAAATCTCTTGTTGCCATGATTTCTGGTCATGAGAAATCTGGATCAGCGCCTGGGTAACGTTCAGTTCGGCATTCTTGTTGCCAATTGCCTCGGTCCGGCCCGCAACATCGACCAGGCGAATGGTTTCTCTGGGGACGCCGAGCCCAATCGCCATTTCGGGGCAGAATGGGCGAAAACTGAAGTACTGACCGAGGGTATCGAGGATGTAGCGGTTTTGTTTGTGACCACCGTCGAAGCGAACCTTCTCTCCGATCAGGCAGCTGCTGATACCCAGCGGAATATTTTCATGCCCGTCAGAGACAGGCATAGGGTTTGATCGCCCGACCGTGTCTCGGGTCAGGCATAGCCACGGCGGATGAACGGGTTTAGCAATCGATGCAGGAATCCGGTGAACTGGATCGGGCCCTCGGTGACCGCGAGACAAATGCATTCGCGATCCTGAGTCGCGACCGGCGTGTGCTGGTCGTTTTCGTCTTTAACCAGAAAATCACCCTGACCATAGAGACCGGATTCATCGGAGAAGCTGCCCTCGAGAATCACCGTGTACTCATCACCCATGTGGGTATGCGTGGTCGCAGAACCACCGGGTTTGATTTTGAGCAGTTCAACCTTGGCGCCGTTGCTATCACGGCACAACTCGACGCTTTGAATATCGGCAGAGATACGCTTCCAGTTCAAATCATCGTAATTTGTGTCGACAAACTGGTGCAGACAACGCGGCACCCGGGCATCAATCTTGTGGGATTTTTCGTCGGGCAGATCTTCTGACAGTGAATCAAGCATGCCGAGCAATTTGGTCTTAAGCTCGTCTGACACCTTCGAGGGCTTCAGCTGCTGCATCAGTTCACTGCCGACATGGTTAAGTTGTTGCAGCTTCTGCCCGCAGCTCGAGCAATGTTCCAGGTGTGCAGAGATGCACAATGCCTGGCTCAATGGCAAGCTGCCCGCAGAGTAGGCGGCCAGTAATTCGTCGTAGGGATGGTTGGTTGATTTATCCATGGTTACCTCGGTACCAGCACTTCGAGTTTCTTCAACGCCAGGCGCACACGGGATTTAACCGTGCCCAGTGGCAGCTTAAGCTCTTCGCTGGTTTGTTGGTGGCTTTTCCCCTCCAGATAGACCTTGGTTAATATTTCAGATTGTTCTTTTGGCAGTTGTTCCAGTCCTGCTCTGATGCTTTGCTGGACTCGACTTTGCTGCACCATTTGAAATGGCCCCGGGCCCTCGTCTTCGATTTCATTGAAGATGTCGGTTGGATCAATTTCAGTTGCGTAACGGCTATTGCGTCGCAGGTAATCGATGCGACAGTTTCGTGCTAGCGTAAAAATCCAGGTATTAAGATTGGCAAGCGTCGCATTGTATTTTGCGGCCTTGAGCCAGACTCGGGTCAGGACTTCCTGCACCAGGTCGTCTGCAACCAGGTCTGCGCCCGGTTCACGCGCGAGACTGTAGGAGCGGATGAGTGGCGCATAATGGTCAAAAAGCTCGGCGAAAGCCGCTTTGTCCTGGTTTTCAGCAACGCGAACAATGCATGCGCTGAGACGCGCAAGCTTGTCACTCTTAGCTGTCGTGTTTGCCATGAGGGGCATTATATACTCGCAAATTCCGGGTTATGGGCTTATTTACGTGCTGGCGACGATACTGGATCACTCATTGATCCAATTCTTTATCGCCGGCGTATAAGACCTCCAATACCTGTTATCCAAGCGAGAGCGACTAAATCGAATGAATACCAACACTCCGATAGTTGAGCGTTTCAAGGACTACTTCCGGGTTCTGCACGAGTCCGATCTGAGCCAGCTGCGCGAACTCTATTCCGACAGCATTGTATTCAAGGATCCGGTTCATGAAATAAGGGGCCTAGTCGAACTCGAGGACTACTTCACTTCAATGTGTGCCGATCTCAGCGACTGCCGCTTCGAGTATCTTGATGAGCTCACCAACGACAGTGCCGCCTACATCAAGTGGATGATGCACTTTAAACATCCGAAACTTGGTAACCGGCTTATCAGCGTGCGCGGGGTCAGCCATCTACAAATCAGCGATAAAATAGATTTCCACGAGGATTTTTATGACATGGGCGCCATGCTTTACGAACAACTGCCCTTGCTTGGAAATGTTACACGTTGGCTCAAATTACGCCTGGTTAGCTAGCATCATGACCAGCAAAACTCCAAAAGTGATCTGGATTACCGGCGCCAGTAGTGGTCTCGGAAGAAGCCTGGCACTGCAGCTTGCCGGAAAGGGCCACCGGGTGATTGCCTCGGCTCGCAACCAGGAGGAGCTCGAGAAACTCGCTACGCTGAATACAAATATTGTCGCCCTGCCTTGTGATATTACCGATGAAGAAGCAATGGAAGCGCTGCGCTCGCGCATCATGGAGATCTCACCATCGCTCGACCAGGTGATATTTAACGCCGGAAACTGCGAGTACCTGGATTTTCCCGATCCCGACTGGTCTGCAGTGCGCCGTGTCATGGAGGTGAACTTTTTTGGCACGCTTAACTGCGTCAAACTTGCACTGCCGCTATTGCGGAAAAGTAACAGCGACCGTCCCCATGTGGTAGCAGTCGTGTCGCAGGTAACTGCCGCGCCGTTCCCGAGGGCCGAGGCCTATGGCGCTTCGAAAGCTGCGATGCGTTATTTCTTCGACAGTTTGCGCATGGACCTCGCGGCCGATGACATTGATGTGACAGTGGTTAACCCAGGTTTTGTCGATACTCCGCTGACGCGCAAGAATGATTTCCCAATGCCGTTCCTAATGCAGGTGGATGAGGCGGCCGATCGCATTGTTAAGAATATTGAAGCAAGGCCAAGGCACTACAGCTTTCCACTGCGACTCTCAGCCTTGTTGTCGCTGTCCAAAATTCTACCTGGTGTATGGCAAAAATTGGTAGCGCCCGGCGCTACTGTGCCTGCAAGTGATTCCGAGGGAGATGTGAGCAAATGAATATTGCGATTATCGGTGCCGGAATCTCCGGCTTGACTGCTGCCTACTATCTGCGCCACAAGCATAATATTGCCGTTTATGAAGCGGCACCCCGAATCGGTGGGCATACCGCAACGATCGACGTCGAGCATAAAGGTCGGTATTACTCAATCGACACCGGATTCATTGTTTACAATGACTGGACCTATCCGAATTTTATCGAGTTGATGCAGGAACTGGGGGTTGAAACCCAACCTACCGAAATGAGCTTCAGCGTTCGTTGCGATCAGAGCGGTCTTGAGTATGGCGGCAATAATCTAAATACGCTGTTTGCGCAACGCCGTAACCTGCTGCGACCTTCATTCCATAGAATGTTGCGCGATATTTTGCGCTTCAATCGCGAGGCGATTCGTGATCTTGAAAGTGGGCGCATATCCGCGACAACCACTCTCGGCGAGTATCTTGTCGATAATCGCTATGGCGAGGCATTCATATACCAGTACCTGTTGCCGATGGGTTGCGCTATATGGTCTGCCTCCACCGAGCGCGTGGTCGATTTTCCACTGCTCTTTTTCACCCGCTTTTTTAAGAATCATGGCCTTTTGAGCGTTAACGATCGCCCGCAATGGCATGTCATCAAGGGGGGATCAAGGCGTTATCTCGAGCCCCTGATCAGGGAGTTTAGTGGCGCCATCAGGCTAGACGCAAAAATCTCTGCAGTACGCCGACGTCAGGACGCGGTAGAACTGGTTATGGCAAACGGGCTCGCAGTACAATACGACCAGGTCGTTTTCGGTTGTCATAGCGACCAGGCGCTCGGATTGCTGGGAGATGCCTCCAGGGCCGAGCGTGACGCGCTCGAAGCGATTCCCTACCAGTCCAATGAGGTGGTATTGCATACTGATGAAAGTTTGTTACCCCGTCATCGTGCGGCCTGGTCCAGCTGGAACTACTGGTTACGGGAGAGCCAACAGCAGCGAGCGGTTTTGAATTACAATATGAACATACTGCAGGGCCTGAAATCAGATACCACTTTCTGCGTTACGCTCAATGCCACCGAGGCGATATCGCCCAATAAAATTATCGATAGTTTCAACTACAGCCACCCGGTTTTTTCTCTGGAATCAGTGGTGGCAGCGCGCAAGATCGAAGACTTCAACGGTCTCAACCGAACCTGGTTCGCAGGTGCCTACCTTGGCAATGGATTTCATGAAGATGGCGTTGTCAGTGGACGGCGTGTAGCCGATGCAATAAACCAGCTTGCGCCATCGAAGCCACAGGATATGGCTGCATTCGACCAGGTTGCTTATGCATAGCGCGATTTACCAGGGTCATTTGCGCCACCGCCGCTTTACGCCGCATGCGCACAGGTTCAGTTACCAGGTGTTCATGATGTACCTGGACCTGGACGAGTTAGACAGTGTACTCGCGCAGTCGCCGTTCTGGTCGCGTAAAACCTGGCGTCCGGCACGCTTCGAGCGCAGCGATTTTCTGGGCGACCCTGCAGTACCTTTGAAACAGGCTGTGCAGGAAAGAATCCACGACGAAACCGGTGATTGGCACGAAGGCCCGATTCGAATGCTGGCGAACCTGCGTTACTTCGGTTTCAACATCAATCCTATAAGTTGTTACTACTGTTTCGATGCCCAGGAAGAGTTGCAGTTTATCGTTGTCGAAGTTATCAACACACCGTGGAACGAACGCCAGAGTTACGTGATTCAATGTGATCCGAAACAGCGCTTTCAGCGTAGCCAGTTCCAGAAATCAATGCACGTTTCACCCTTCAATCCGATGAACATGGTGTATCACTGGTGTAGCAACAATCCGCAGCGGATATTGAGCCTTAATCTCGAAACCGAGCGTGATGGGAAAATCGATATGGATGCGACCATGGCGTTAAAACGGCAGGATATCAATGGCGCATCTCTGGCGGGCATTTTGCTACGACATCCGTGGATGACGGCCAAGGTTGCCTTGACGATTTACTGGCAGGCTTTGAAACTCTGGGTCAAGCGCAATCCGTTTTATGATCATCCCAAAACCCAGAATCGGGAACAGCACGATCACTCAACAATAACCAGACTGAAGACCAAGACATGAACACTGTAAATCCCTCCGCAGTTAAAGCGCCCGCAAAACCGGGCCTTATAGATGGTTTTGCCAAGAATCAGCTGCTCAAGCGGCTACGGCAGATGCCGCGTGGCTACCTGTTAATCGAATATGGTGACGAGTTGCACGGCTTTGGAAATCCTGCTGACGAGATCGACGTCAAGGCAAAGATTGTGATCCAGGATCCCGGCGCCTACAGGGATATCGCTTTTGGTGGTTCCATCGGTGGCGCGGAGGCCTATATGCTGGGTAAGTGGACCACGCCGAACCTGGTGGACGTTGTGCGTCTGATGTCGGTCAATATCGATTTTCTAAATGAAATGGATGATTCAAAACCAATGCATCAGCGTGCCGGCGATAAGATCATTCACTGGCTGAACCGCAACACGGAAAAGCAGGCGCGTGACAATATCTCGCGACACTATGATCTGAGCAACGACTTTTTCGAATTGTTTCTCGATCCGGAAATGATGTACTCGGCGGCCATCTTTCCAACAGCAGACGCCGATCTCGATGAAGCCGCGCTTCACAAGCTTGACGTTATCTGCCGTAAACTCGAGCTCAACCCCAGTGATCACTTGCTTGAAATAGGAACCGGGTGGGGTGGGCTGGCGATTTATGCGGCCAGGCACTATGGTTGCCGGGTTACAACCACAACGATTTCACGAGAGCAGTACGACACTGCAACCCGGCGAGTGCAGGACGAGGGTCTCGACGAAAAGGTCACGGTTCTATTCGAGGACTCTCGAACCCTGACCGGGCGTTACGATAAGCTGGTGTCGGTGGAAATGATCGAGGCGGTGGGTCAC
>CALJYH010000095.1 GCA_937984095.1 uncultured Gammaproteobacteria bacterium
TCGCTACACTTTTGCGAGCTCAATCCCTAGGTAGCTTTAATGCCCTCATCTATTCGTAAGTACGTGAGAATCCAGTAAACGCATCTGGATATTTAGGAGGCACCCGAAGCAACGTCTTGCGACGTAAAGACTGGGTGCCGATAGGGAAAGCCTTTTGCTGGCGTTCTCCCGAGAGGGCTGGTTTTACGCTAGAGGTTGAAGAGGGATTCGGCGTTGCGGTTGAGGGTGGTGGCGAGCTCTTCGACGCTGCAGTTGCGCAGTTCAGCCATGGTTTGCAGGTGTTCGACGATGAAGGCCGGTTCGTTGAGTTGGCCACGATGACTGGCGCCAGGCTGATCGGGCGCATCCGACTCGATCAACAACGCATCATCCGGCATCGCGGTGACGACTTTACGCAGCTTTTGCGCCCGCTCGAAGCTCAAGCTTGCGGCGATACCCAGTTTGAACCCAATGCCGTGTAATTGCCGCGCCTGCTGCTGGCTGCCCGAAAAACTATGCACCACACCACCAAATAGAGCCTGCTTACGCAGCAGACTGATGACTTCATCCATCGCCCTGCGCACGTGCACGATTAATGGCAGGCGATGGTTATTGGCGAGTTGCAACTGCTCCCTGAACAACTGCAGTTGCCATTTTTCATCGACTCGCGAATCATAGAAGTCGATACCACACTCACCGACCGCGATTGGTTGCTCTCGTTCAAGCCATTCGTCCAGCTCGCGCAGATGGTTGACCTGGTGCTGCTCGATAAACATCGGGTGTAAACCGTAAGCCGGGTATAGCCCGTCATGGCCTTCGCAAACCTGCTTCACTTTTTCCCAGCGATTAGCGGTGGTTGCGGGGATTACCATGCGCGTCACGTTAACCGCAGCGGCTTGTGCAATAACGTCCTGCCGCCGCTCATCAAAGCGGTCATCGTCGAGGTGACAATGGCTGTCAATCAATTCCATGTTAAGGCTTTAACTTTATGGGTCTAAAACCAGGCAAACAGGTTGCGAGGGTCGACAACAGTAATCTTATTAGCGTTGTGAAGTTCATGCTTCTTGTCGGCGCTTGATTAAATCACTGATAATCGGGGTAAGAATGATTTCCATGGCCATCCCCATTTTGCCCCCGGGCACTACGATGGTGTTGCGTCTCGACATGAAAGCACCGCTTATCATGGACAGCAGGTTGGTAAAATCGGTATTGCGTATATCCGGCTTCCTGAAACGAATCACGACAAAACTCTCATCGAGCGTCGGAATATCGCGTGCAATGAACGGATTCGAAGTATCCACAGTGGCAACGCGTTGGAAGTTGATATCCGTTTCCGAAAACTGCGGGGTAATGTGTTTCACGTAGTCCGGCATGCGACGCAAAATATTATCGACAACCTCTTCCTGGCTATATCCGCGTTCGGCACTGTCGCGATGAATTTTCTGGATCCACTCCAGGTTGACGACGGGAACCACTCCAACTTTCAGATCAACATATCGCGTCATATCCACGCTGGCAGTTTTTACGAGCCCGTGCAGTCCCTCGTAGAACAATAAATCGGTATCGGGTTCGATATCTTCCCAGGGTGTAAACTGACCGGAATCGAGTGCTATTCCCAGGCGCTCGGCATGCTGCTGCGCCTCTTCTTCATTATGCAGATAAAACCGCTTTTGCCCGCCACCGGTTTCACCGTAGGTGCGAAACAACTGTTCCAGCTGTTCGAACTGGTTTGCGGCTTCCCCGAAATGACTGAAATTAACACCGGCCTGGTTGGCTTCAATCACTTTTTGTTGCATCCTTTTGCGATCATAACGATGGAAGCTGTCGCCCTCGACCACCACGGGGTTTATCTTCTGTCGATAAAAGATCGCTTCCAGCGCTTTTTTAACCGTCGAGGTTCCGGCACCGGAAGAGCCGGTTATGACAACGACGGGGTGTTTTTTCGACATGACTTAAACCCTTGTTTAATGCTGCACAAATTTCAGCTCCTATTATACCCGGTGGCGAGGCCGGGCAAACCGGGTTTGGCTTTGTAGCAATTGGTAATATTGTGTACACTCAATTGGATATTCCTGTCTCATCTTGTCAGCGCTAAAATTCTTTAGCTCTACTGGATTCAAACAGATACGCAACAAAGATTCGGGAACCAGCAGGTACGGTAGCCCTGACTGGTAGTGATTTATTTGAGGATTCGACCAACACTTGAGCAAATTAAAAAGAATACTCAGGGCCAGACTTAGAAAAGTCAAATTCAGAAAGCTGCGCAGCACAAAATGGATTGCCGGAATAATTTTTGTTGAATTTGGCTGGTTCGTCACCGGGCTTGCTCCCAGCACCGACATCGCCTGGGTTACGGGCATACTGCTTTTTACCATTTACCTGTTTGTATTCGAAATCGTCAACGTCGACGAAACCGCGGTCACGATCATGGTGTTACTCGGACTGACTTCGCTGCTGGCACCGACCATGGGCCTGGAGCAGGGATTGGTTGACACACAACACCTGTTTGATGGCTTTGCCAGTAACGCGGTAGTGTCGATAATCGCGGTCATGATCATCGGCGCCGGTCTCGACAAAACCGGCATGATGAGCAAGGTCGCCGGATTCATACTGAAGGTCGGCGGAACTTCCGAGCAACGCATCATTCCCATTGTTTCAGGGACGGTCGGGATCATCTCTTCATTCATGCAAAATGTCGGCGCGACCGCCCTGTTCCTGCCGGTAGTAAGCCGGATTTCCGCGCGCTCGAACCTGCCGATGTCACGCCTGCTGATGCCAATGGGTTTTACCGCGATTCTCGGCGGTACCGTAACCATGGTGGGATCATCTCCATTAATCCTGTTAAACGATCTGATCCTGACCTCGAACGTGGCCTTACCGCAAGATCAGCAAATGCAGACCTGGGACCTATTTTCCGTTACCCCTGTGGGCCTGGCACTGGTGGCAACCGGCATTATTTACTTCATGCTGGCCGGTAAATACGTGTTACCCACGATCTCGCATGAATCTTCCACCTCCGTTGCCGGCAGCACCAAGTACCTCGAAGAAGTATACGGGGTTGATTACCTGACCTTCGAGGTCAATGTCCCCGAGGACAGCCCACTGGTTGGTCAAACTCTCGACGATATCGAATCAATTAACAAGATCCGCATCATCGCGATTAAGGCTGCCGGTGCCGGTATGCTTGCGAGTCGGGGCAATTTATCGCGTGATCTCGAAATTGGCCCCAACTCCGTGCTCGGAATACTTTGCTCACCCGCCCATCTTAAAGACTTCGTCGATAATTTCGACCTGACCATTCAGAAGGGTTTGCGGGTATTTTCAGAAGTCCTGTCATCCACGCAGGCCGGTATCGCCGAAATTGTAATCCCGCCCGGCTCGGCCCTGATCGGCAAGACGGCACTCGAAGTCTGGATGCGCAAGACATACGGGATTGCAATGGTAGCTTTGCACCGCGATGGCGAAACCCTGGTCGAAGGTGAAAATATTCGCGACATGCCGCTTGAAACCGGCGACACCATTCTCGCGCATACTACCTGGCGGGACCTGGCCCACCTCGAACGTGATCGCAATTTTGTCATCATTACCTCCGAGTATCCGCGCGAAGATACCCGTCCCAACAAGGTCGGCTGGGCCACGTTTTTTTTCTCACTGGCCTTGTTCATGGTGTTGTTTACCGATTTAAGGCTCTCCATCGCGCTCATGACCGGCGCCATCGGGATGGTCATTTCCGGGGTGCTCAAGATGGAAGAAGCCTATGAATCGGTATCCTGGAGCACCGTATTCCTGCTGGCGAGCCTGATTCCGCTCGGCCTCGCGGTGGAAACCAGCGGCACAGCAAAAGGGATCGCCGACCAAACCCTGCTGGTGGTCGGCGACATGCCGATCTGGGTGATCCAGGGAGCGCTGGCCTTGCTGGCGACCTTTTTCACTCTGGTGATGTCAAACGTAGGGGCCACGGTACTGCTGGTACCACTGGCGGTTAATATTGCCATTGGCGCCGGTGCCAGTCCCGCGGTATTTGCCCTGACCGTGGCGCTCGCCACATCCAACTCCTTTCTGATACCCACCCACCAGGTGAATGCGCTGATCAAAGGACCGGGCGGCTACCGGGTGCCCGATTTTATGCGAGCTGGCATCTTTATGACTATTTTGTTCATCATCGTCATGCTGTTGATGATGAATATCATTTTTTAGTAAACACCAGGTCCCATACTCCATGCCCCAGTCTGCGACCACGTTGTTCGAAGCGCGTCAATGGCCGGTAGGCCGGCCGCTCGGCGTAACCACTGGCATCGCCCTCGTTTGAGAAGCGTGCGTCTGCGAGAAACTGCGCTGCAATTGATTCAGCATAATCCTGCCAGTCAGTTGCGACGTGGATTGAGGCACCGGATTTCAACGCGCGATAGACCAGGTCACGGAAGCGTTGATTGACGATGCGTCGCTTATGATGGCGTTTCTTGTGCCACGGATCCGGGAAGAACAGCAGGATTCGATCGAGCATTTCAGGCGCAATCATATGTTCCAGCACTTCAACCGCGTCGTGTTTAATCAGCCGCACGTTGGCCAATTCCTGTTGATGAATAATATTCAGGCAACGCCCGATACCGGGCTCATGCACTTCGATCCCGATATAAAGACTGTTGGAATCTGCGGCGGCCATGTGGATTAGCGCATCGCCATTACCGATACCGATTTCAAGTTTTAGCGCATCGAATCCGGCAGGCAATTCCAGCTGCTCTTGCAGGAACTCAAGTCCATAACAAGACCAGTAGGCTTTGATCGCATTTTTCTGCGAAGGGGTCATACGGCCGCTTCTGCGAACAAAGCTTTTGATGGAGCGTGAAATCGGTTTGTCAGTGGACATTTGTGACCTGTTTCTCAACTCGTAGGTTGTTGATTTCAGCGGTTTTTAGCGCCAGGTACCGTTTATCGGTGCTTTTTTATATCCTATCTTGTTTAAGCAGACTTTTCTCCCAATTGAATTAGGATACAAGCATGAAAAAGAAATCAGGTTTTACATTGCTGGAGTTAATCATCACGGTAGCGTTGATATCCATCGTTACGGCGCTCGCGATACCGTCGATGAGGACTTTTAGCAAAAACGATCGGCTGACCACGAACATCAATACGATGATTGGTCACCTGGCTTACGCTCGCAGTGAGGCAGTCAAACGCAGTGCGCAGGTCTCTATCTGCGTCAGCAGCGATGCCGCAAATTGCACCGCTGGTAACTGGGAAGATGGCTGGATAGTGTACGTCGACTCCGATAGCGACGACAACTTTAACTCGGCCACTGAAGAAATCCTGCGCGCGAATCAGGCGATGGACGGCGCCAACACCTTGACGCCGACCGGTTATGTAAACCAGGTTACCTACGACAATCGCGGATTTGTAACCGCAACCGGCAGCTTCTTGCTATGCGACGATCGTAGCGGCGATTTCGGCAAAACTATCACAATTTCCAATACCGGCCGAGTCCGGTTCCAGGATGATTCAACATGCTAGTCAAGAATAAAATCCAGCGGGGCGTAACCCTGGTCGAAGCCATGATTGCGCTGCTCGTAATTTCGGTTGGCTTACTGGGTATCGCGTCGTTACAGATTACCGCGGTGAGCCAGAATGCCAGCGCTCTCAATCACAATAAGGCGGTCTGGATCGCTTACACAATATCGGATCGTATCCGCGCCAACCTGCCCGCATTTGCGGCTTATAACGGGATTGACACCACCCTTACCTATACCCAGCAATGCGAAACGGCGAATTGCAACAACGCCCAAATGGTGACCGCAGATGCGGCTGACTGGCAAACCATGCTGACTGAGTTGCCGGGCGGGCGCGGTATTATCCGCAGTAACGCCGCCAACGACGGCTTGCTGGTAAATGTAATGTGGGACGACGAAGGCACCGGCGTCGGCGGCATTAACTGCGACCCGACCGATAGCAACGATTTAACCTGTTATACGCTGGAAGTTTCCCAGCCTCTGGCGGTGGGCCCATGAAAAATTTACATAATCAAACCAAACAATCCGGCATTTCGCTGGTCGAGATCCTGGTCGCGCTGGTCATCAGCCTGTTCCTGCTGGGTGGTATCGTTCAAGTCTACGTCGGCAACAAGACCACCTTCGCATTTACCAACGCACTCGCCGAGGTCCAGGAAAACGGCCGCTTCGCTGTCGACATGATAAGCCAGGATTTACGCCTGGCCGGTGAATGGGGCTGTATTAACTTCGATCCGTCAGATACTTCAAATGTTAACAACACCCTCAGCGGTGCAACCGTGCCCACTTACAATCCCGATTTGCACGACTTCCACAGCGAGGAAGGTATCGAAGGCACTGAAAACGACGGGCTTAACGGCTCCGATTCGCTAACCATACGTGGCGGTAAAACCGTTCAGGCCAATATCGTAAGTCCGTTTAAAGCGCCAGCCGACCAAACCCTTGTTACTACCGTGGCGACAAGTATCGAGGTCGATGATATCGTGTTAGTCCAACGCTGCGGCGCCAACGACCTGCTGATCGCTGAGGAAGCCGATATCCTGCGGGTTACCGCTGTCGACCACACGCTCGGCGCAGGCACCCAATCCTCGATATCACTCTCGGCGTCGAAAAGCCAGCAATACGAAAACGATGCCAGTTTGATCGAACTGCAAACTGTCACCTATTCGATCCAGGCGGGCGCCAGCGGCGAACCCGCGCTGTTTCGTGCCGATTTCGGTAATGATCAGGAACTCGTGGAAGGCGTCGAAAACATGCAGATTCTGTATGGCATCGACACCGACATCCCCGGCGATCAGTTTGCGAACCGATATGTGGACAGCACCCTGGTCGGTGCCAACTTTCAGAATGTCGTCGCGATCAGGGTCATGCTACTGATGCGTTCAATCGACGATTTTATCACTGAAGCGCCACAGACCTACACCTTTAACGGCCCTGCACCCATCCTGGCGCCCGATCGCAGAATTCGCCAGGTATTCTCAACCACGATTGCGTTACGTAACCGCACAGGTTCATTATGAAAACTTTAACCCATAACAAACAGCAAGGCGTTGCGCTGGTTATAAGCCTGATTATCCTGGTCAGCCTGACAATGCTCGGCCTGACTTCGATGCAACGCACCACCACCGACCTGGCGATCGCAGGTAACCAACGCGAATCAGGGCTGATGTTTCAGGCGGCCGAAGCAGGCCTGATTGTGTCCGAAAACCGTATTGTCACCTCGACTTCAAATGGTGATTTTAATGACGCGACTGAAGGACTGTATACCGTACCGCCCAATGATCCGTCTTATACCAGTATAAATTATTTAGCAAAGACCACCTGGGCAGACAATGTGTCCGGGACGGCCGGAACAGCGCTGAACGCTTACGAACAGCCACGCTATCTGGCCGAATATCTGGGGGACCGTTCGCAAAACGCCCTCGCCGCGGTCAACATCGGCGGTTACGGCGAGCAACAAACCGGCAAAGTAGTATCGATTTATCGCGCCACCGCGCGCGGCGTTGGTTTGACCGGTAATTCTTTTCGTTTTGTTCAATCATATTTCGGCAAAGACGCCCCATAGAAGATTAAATATTCATTTAGGATGTGTATCATGAAGAGCAACAAATTTTTCAAGAAACTCGCCATTTTTGCAACCAGTGCAATTTTCAGCTTGCCGACGATGCAAGCAGCTCAGGCTGCACCCGGGCCACTCTCTCCCGCACCGTTGTTTCTGTCCAATATTGTCGAACCCAACGTATTTTTAACCTACGACAATTCCGGCAGTATGGCCTGGGTGCCGGTGGTCGATGCTGATTTAGGTTTTGGTTTCAATAGTGGCAGGCCCGTAATGGGTAACACGCCTACTGATGGCACCCTAACCACTCGTGAATGGTACAATCCCGAGTGGGATGGTAATGCTAGCAACCGTAACACAATACCGCCGGAATCCAGTTATCCAGATGCATGGATGTTGCGCAATCACAACGGCAACAAGAATTACTATAACCCAGACATCACGTATGTGCCCTGGGCAGGCACCGATACCGCGGGCAATCCGCTTTATCCACAGGCTACTGCGACCGCTGCGCGCCGGCATCCTCATCCCGGTCACGCACAATATAATACAACCACGAACCTGCTGACCGCCAAGACTTTCGCTACTGCGGGTGACCTCTATCTGCCGACTTATCATATCTGGAATGACGATGATGGTGACGGTGTGATCGAACCCACCGACTCCCACACAACCGAAACAATACTGGCGGGAGATGCAGACTTACAGAACTTCGCCAACTGGTTCGTCTATTACCGCACGCGTGAACTCGCAGCCAAGGCTTCAATAGGCCAGGTCATCTTCAACGCCGATGCGTCGCGCATGGGCTTGGGCCTTTTACATCAAAGGTCGGCACCCAGTCGTATTGTAGTCGGGGTAGAATCGATGACCGATGCGGATAAAAAACGCGCCTTGCTACTCAGATTTTACAGCGAAAGATCGGCCAACGGTACGCCATTGAGAACGACCTTAGAGGATGTCGGTGATTATTTTATGAGTACTGGTAGCAGCGCTCCTATTCTGGGTGCCGGAAATGGCGGTGAGTGCCAGCAAAATTTCAATATCTTGATGACCGACGGATTCTGGAACGGTGGTGATCCCTCAGTCGGTAATGCCGACAGTAACTCAGGTTCTGGGAATACCATATTCGATGGCCATTCCGCGTTCCCTCCAACGGCCGCGGAATCGAACGATGGCGGCAATTACGCGGATGACTACGAAGATACGCTGGCAGACGTTGCGATGCACTATTACGAAAACGATCTGCGCGCCCTGTCAAACAATGTGCCAACCCAGGCCGGCGTCGACGAAGCCGACCACCAGCATCTTGTCAATTACACGATCGCTTTCGGCGTAAAGGGTACTCTGGATCCGTTATCCACCGACCCGTTATTATCCGATCCGTTGAGCAAAAAAGACTTTTGGCCTGAGCCGGATAACAATGATCCCGAGACCATAGATGATCTGTGGCATGCCGCTTATAACTCACGCGGAGAGTTTCTGAGCGCGCAAAATCCGGATACTCTACGGTCTGCGCTGAGTCAAGCAATCAGCGATATCGCCGAACGCACGGCAACGGCCGCGGCAGTATCCATCAACTCGGCCAAATTAACCCAGGATGCGGTAGTTTACCTCTCCGAATTCAACACCAACGGCTGGACCGGAGACTTGATCGCGAAACAAATCACTGACCTCGATACCGGTGAGCTGGAACCTGGGGAACGCTGGAAAGCGGCTGATGAACTCGAAGCGCGTACCTTCGACGCCGAGCCGCTGAAGCGAGTCGTATTAACCCACAACGGTACTGACGGCGTTTCGTTTCAATGGGGTCAGCTGACCGATGCACAAAAGAACGATCTCAGAACCAACCCGGCCGGTGGTACCGACGCCGACGACGTCGCTCAAGACCGCCTGCTTTATTTGCGTGGAAAGCGCGACTTCAGCACGCGTAACTTTCGTGGGCGTAACAAGCGCCTCGGCGATATCGTCAATTCGGCTCCTGTCTATGTCGGCAAACCGGCATTAAACTGGCCTGATACCTTCCCGTTCCCCGATACTTCGCCAAACCGCTATACCGACTTTAAAAACGGCCCGGACGCGTCACGCATGGAAATGGTATACGCCGGCGCCAACGACGGTATGTTGCACGGCTTCAGGGCAGACAACGGTAGAGAAGAATTGGCCTATATTTCGGGCAATTTGTTCTCCACCGGCGCCAATGCCGGCCTGCACTACCTGACCGATCCCGGCTACATCCACCGCTACTATAACGATCTGACACCGACCGTGTCTGATATCTATGCAGACCTGAATGATGGCAGTGGGAAAACCTGGCGCACGATATTGATCGGAGGCCAGCGTGGTGGCGGACGCGGTATATACGCGCTGAATGTCACCGATCCGACCTTATTCAGCAATGACGCCGCTAAAGCCCAGCAAGTCGCGGTCTGGGAATTTTCCAGCACCGACGACCCGGATCTGGGATTTACCTATAGCAAGCCTCAAATCGGCATGACCAACGACGGCAGCTGGGTGGCTATTTTCGGTAACGGTTACAACGATAACCCACTTGGCGATGGCGAGGCCAAGCTTTTTATTCTCAAGATCGAGAAGGGCACCGATGGCAACTGGGACCTCAACGCCAAGGATTACATTAAAATCTCCACTGGCATCGGCGACTCAGGCGATCGTAACGGCCTTGCCACACCGGCGCTGGCCGACCTCGACAGCAACGGCACCATCGACCGCGTCTATGCCGGCGATCTGAGAGGCAATATGTGGGCCTTCGATCTGAGCAGCGGTACCGATACCGACTGGGAAATCCCGAACGACAAACCATTATTCACTACTATCGGAGGCTTGCCGATCACCGCGCAGCCGACCTTGTCGAAACATCCGACCATCGCAGATATCCCGGTGCCCCAATCCGGTGCCAATGAACCCAATATCATGGTATTTTTCGGTTCCGGACAGTACCTGGTCAACGCGGACAAAACCAGCACGAATCTCGATCACTTTTACGGTGTTTGGGACAGAGGTGATGATGAGCTCGTCAGTACCAATTTAGTCCAGCAGACCTGGCAAAGCGGTTTCACCAATATCGATACTGGAGCTGCAGCACGGGTGTTGTCAAGTAACAACGTCGACTACGCCACAGGAGCAAAATACGGTTGGTACTTCACCCTGCCCGACAGCGGCGAACGCTCGATAACCAAGCCGGTGGTGCGCGGCAACGTGGTATTCATGAATACCTTCGTGCCCGAAGACTCTGCCTGTGCGGCGGGTGGTTACGGTTGGCGCATGGCGGTAGACCTGGAAACCGGCGGTCCGCCCAAGCAAACGACCATCGATGCCAATAACGACGGCATAATCGACGGGAAAGACGACGCGCAAAGCGGTCCCATTGTCGAAACGATTACCGCTATCAAGCAAGAAGGTTATCTGCCTGAACCGGTGTTTATCGAAGATATCGCCTATACCGCGGATACGCCTTCAAAGGTTGTCGAACTTAAAGACATAGCAACGGGCCGCTTTTCGTGGCAGGAGTTACTCCAATGAAAACTGTTAAAATAAACTTGATCCGCCTCGTTACCTTGATCGCGCTGCTCGCTCCAATGGCGGCAGCGCAATCAACCTCATTCTATATCGAGGAAGGGGAGATATATTCAATGAATCACAAAAAGATTAACGTGGGTGATTCGGTTATCAAACTGGGCCCGAACGTAAAAGTGGAATATCCGGGCAAAAATAAAGCTTCGCTTTCGGATTTGAAGGTCGGTAACTATGTTAGAGCCCATATCATTATGTACAGCGGTGGGGATTTCGTTGACAAGATAGAATATCTTGGCGCTAAACTCCCCTCCAACTACTGAATAGCGAGTGATTCTGATGAGCCAAAAGCACAATAAAGGTTTCACGTTAATAGAGCTGATGATCGTGGTTGCAATAATCGGCATTCTCTCGGCCATCGCCTACAACTCGTATACTAACCATGTGATCGCATCGAAACGCTCCGAGGGTCGTGCCGGGTTAACCGCAACCGCAGCATCGCTGGAAAAATGCAAGAGCCTGTATGGAGCTTACGACCACGCCAATTGTAACGTGCTGGCGACAATAACGACCGAGACGAACCTATATTCGATCGACACAACCACCACGAGAAACGCAACCGCGTTTACCCTGGTGGCAACCGCAATTGGTTCCCAGGTGAGAGATGGCGACTGCACCAGCTTGTCGCTGACCAATACCGGGGTAAAAACCGCGACCGGCGCCGACCCCACTGTTTGCTGGTAAGCACCAAGTAATCTGATTAACCAACGGAGTCGATTTATCGACTCCGTTGGTTATTGCTATACTCCCCGTTTTAAAACCCAAGCCAAACGCATGACCAGAAAAGCAGTCGCGTTGATTTCTGGCGGTCTCGATTCATTACTGGCCGCCAAATTGATCCAGCAACAGGGTATCGAGGTCGAAGGCATCAATTTCTTTACCGGCTTTTGCGTCGAAGGGCATACTCATGCCATCCGCAAACACGACCGTGACCGGGTTAAACGCAACAATGCGCTGTGGGTCGCAGAGCAGCTCGGCATCAAGCTGCACATTATCGATATCGTCGATGAGTACAAGGACGTCGTGATCAACCCGAAGCATGGCTATGGCGCTAATTTGAATCCTTGCCTCGATTGCAAGATATTCATGGTGCACAAGGCGCAGGAATGGTTAAAGCAACACGATTTCGATTTCATTATCACCGGTGAAGTGATCGGGCAACGCCCGAAATCACAGCGTAAAAAATTAATGCCGGTCGTCGCCGATGAATCGGGCGCCGATGATTTGCTGCTGCGCCCGCTATGCGCCAAGAGCCTGCCGGCAACCCTCCCTGAAAACGAGGGCTGGGTCGATCGTGAAAAACTGAAAGACTTCAGTGGACGTTCACGCAAACCGCAGATGGCGCTGGCCGCGGAATTTGGATTCGAAGACTATGCCCAGCCTGCCGGGGGTTGCTGCTTCCTGACGGATCAGAGTTACTCGGTCAAACTACAGGATCTGTGGGACAATCGCGGTAATCGGGAGTATGAACTGGATGACATTATGCTGCTCAAGGTCGGGCGCCACATTCGTCCCAGCAAGGCGTTTAAACTGATTATCGGGCGTGAAGAAGGCGAGAATCAGTACCTGAGCGGTTATAAGCGACAATTCCAGACGATTAGTACCGTGAGTCATGCGGGACCGCTGGCACTGGTTGAAGGCGAACCGCTCGACCCGCAGCAGCTCGAACTCGCCTGCGCCATCACCGCACGCTACAGCAAGGGACGCGATGCCGACTCGGTCGAGGTGCGCTTCAGTGACCGCGAACAGGGATCGCGCAGTATTCATGTCAAACCACTGGCCGCGGCACAGCTCAACCCGGACTGGGTAATTGTATGAGCCCTGTTATCGAACTCGACGCGCGTCGTTTGCTGTGTCCGATGCCGGTGATTCGACTGCAGGATTGTGTCGAAAAACAGGACCGGGGCGTCAAAGTCAGGATAACCTGCACCGATCCGGGTACCATGAACGATATTCCAACCTGGTGTCGAATCAACGGACACCGGGTGCTTGCGACCGAACAACTGGAACACGAGTATATTTTCCTGGTGCAAAAAGACCCCGATGGAACTTGAACAGCGCCACAAAATCACGCAGCGGGTTACGCTAACCGGTGCGGCGGTAAACTGTGCACTCGCGTCCCTGCAGATCATCTTCGGCCTGCTGGGTAAGTCGCAGGCGTTGCTGGCCGACGGTTTCCACACACTTTCTGATCTCAGCACCGACTTTATCGTGCTCTACGCATCCAGACGTGCCGCCAAGGCGGCGGACGAGGACCATCCCTATGGACACGGTCGTATCGAAACCCTGGCATCGATGCTGCTGGGCGGTATTCTTGTCACGGTCGGGGTTGGCATCGGCCTGCGCGGTGTCGACAGTATTCTTAATCCGCTGCCGATCAATCCCGAGGCGATTACCCTTGTTTTCGCCCTGCTTGCCGTCGGTGCGAAGGAGGGCCTGTATCGTTACACCCTGCGCGCGGCGCGCAAAACGCATTCGAGCCTGCTTGAATCCAACGCCTGGCATCACCGCTCGGATGCGCTTTCCTCGATTGTCGTGGTGATTGGTATATCGGCACAGTTGCTGGGCGTGCCGTACATGGATGCGCTTGCCGCGATCGTGGTTGCCGTGATGATATCGCTGATGGGATTCCGCCTCGGTCAAAAAGCGCTGTATGAACTGATCGATACCGGGCTCGATATTGACCTGGTTCGAGATGTGCGCCAGGCGATGCTGGGCAACTCGAGCGTAGTCGGTATCCACAACCTGCGCACCCGGTCGATGGGTGGCCTGGGCTACATTGACGCCCATATCGAGGTCGATTTCGACCTGACTGTGTCCGAGGCGCACTTTATCGCACATAACATAGAGCACCTGGTGAAAAAGCAATTTCCGAAGATAATCGATGTGCAGATCCATATCGACCCACTCGATGATGCAGTCAAGGAATCGGTCCTGGCGAAACTACCGGAACGCGAGTCTATCGAGCAGGATCTGCAGCAGGCATGGGACGGCCTGTCTGAAAGCAAGCATATTATCCAGACCAAGCTACATTACCTGGATCGGCTGATCGAAGTTGACCTGGTACTACCCGCATCGATGTGTACGCCCGATCACGCAGCGGGGATCGGCAGGCTGCAGGATGCGGCAAACAACCTCGACTATATCGGTAAAGTTAATATCTACTACGTCGCCTAGCCTGCACTAACTTGGTGCAGTTTTATCAAAATCACCATATAATTCACCAATTTTGCACGATAAATTGGCATCGGGGTATTAATCGGTACAATCCCAACTGTTTTTGACCCCCGATTTTGGAGATTTAAGTCATGTCTGCGTCTGATGTGTTGAACAAGATTAACGAGTACGGCGTGAAATTCGTCGATTTCCGCTTTACCGATACCAAGGGCAAGGAGCAACATGTCTCGGTCCCGGCCAGTACCCTGGGAGAAGATACTTTTACCGAGGGTAAAATGTTTGACGGCTCATCAGTGGCGGGCTGGAAAGGCATTAACGAATCCGACATGATTCTGATGCCCGATCCAGTCACCGCGGTGCTCGATCCATTTACCGACGAACCCACGATTAACATCACCTGTAACGTGGTTGAACCGGCCACCGGTGAAGGCTACGAGCGTGACCCACGCTCCATCGCCGAGCGTGCCGAGGCTTACCTGAAGGCGTCCGGAATCGCCGATGTCGCGTACTTCGGGCCGGAAAACGAATTCTTCGTTTTCGACGACGTCAAGTGGTCGACTGACATGGGTCATTGCTCCTACCAGATCGAGTCCGAAGAAGCGGCCTGGAGTTCGATCAAGATTTACGAAGACGGCAACATCGGACATCGTCCCGGCGTCAAGGGTGGGTATTTCCCGGTGCCTCCGGTTGACTCCTTGCATGACATCCGCTCGGCGATGTGCCTGGCAATGGAAGAAATGAACCTCAAGGTCGAAGTTCACCACCACGAGGTGGCAACCGCGGGGCAGTGTGAAATCGGGGTTGAATTCAATACCCTGGTGCGCAAGGCCGACGAGGTCCAGGTCTTGAAGTACTGCGTGCATAACGTTGCGCACAGCTATGGCAAAACCGCTACCTTCATGCCGAAGCCACTGGTGGGTGACAACGGCAACGGTATGCACGTTCACATGTCGCTCATCAAAGATGGGGTCAACCTGTTTTCAGGCGAAGGTTACGGTGGTCTGTCGGACACCGCGCTGTTTTATATCGGCGGGGTGATCAAGCACGCGCGCGCCATCAATGCCTTTGCTAACGGCGCTACCAATAGTTACAAACGCCTGGTGCCAGGCTTCGAAGCCCCCGTCATGCTCGCCTACTCTGCGCGCAACCGCTCGGCATCGATACGCATCCCTTACGTCAGTAATCCGAAGGCCCGCCGCATCGAAGTGCGCTTCCCGGATTCGACCGCCAATCCTTACCTCGCGTTCGCCGCGCTGATGATGGCGGGACTGGATGGTATCAAGAATCAAATCCACCCGGGAGAAGCAATGGACAAGGATCTCTACGACTTGCCACCCGAGGAAGAGGCCGAAATCCCGCAGGTTGCATTTTCTCTCGACCAGGCCCTCGAAGCGCTCGACCAGGATCGTGAATTTCTTAAGGCCGGCGGCGTTTTCACCGATGATGTCATCGACGGTTATATCGATCTCAAAAACGAGGAAGTTGACCGCCTGCGCCTGGCGACCAACCCGGTTGAGTTCGACCTTTACTACAGCTGCTAGGCATTAGCTTGCACGACCGACAAAAGGCCCCTCACGGGGCCTTTTTTGTCTGCAACAGCGCAACCATGATTCGAACCAACACAGTTTAAATGTCGCAGCCAAACCTGAAACTGGCACCGTCCACCGACAATGGTTTCGGTATCCTGGATACGCTTAATTCGTCAATACTGTGTCTCGATAACGAACGATGCATCACCTACGTCAACGCGGCCGGCGAGGCACTGTTCGAAAGCAGTGCGTCGAACCTGGTCGGGCGCCGATTCGACAGCTTGCTGAGCCAGGTTGAACCTTCCAGCATACTCTCGAAACTGGCGCTGGATACGGTCGCATTCACCGAACACGAAGCGGTAATCACGCTTGCCGATGGCAGGGCAATTATTGCCAATTACAGCATTTACCCGCTCGACGGGCAGCCCGCAGATGACGAGATCGTGCTGGAGATTCGTCAGTCTGAACACCAGGCACAGTTTGCGCAGGATGAACTCAATCATCTGCAACAGCAGGCCACCCAGCAGCTCGCGCGTGGACTCGCGCATGAAATCAATAATCCGTTAGGCGGTATTCGGGGCGCGGCGCAACTACTGCAGCGTGCACTCGACCGTCCCGAGTGGACCGAGTATACCGAGGTCATCATTAGCGAAGTTGACCGCCTGCAATCCCTGACCAGCAAGATGCTCGTTCCCGGAAGCAAAATGCAGCGCGCAGAGCTCAACATCCTCGAGGTGCTGGAACATATCCGCAAGATAATTCTGGCCGCCGAGCCCGATCGCATAATAATAAAGCGTGACTATGACCCCAGTATTCCGGAAATCATGGCGGATCGAGACATGCTGATCCAGGCTTTCCTGAATATCGCTCGCAACGCGGTACAGGCGATCGAGGGAAGCGGTGAAATTACCTTCAAGACCCGCGTGGGTCGACAGTTCACCATCGGCCAGATTACCCATCCACTGGTAGTACAGGTCGACATTACCGACAGCGGTCACGGTATTCCACATGATTTGGGCGAGACTATTTTCCTACCAATGATTACTGACAAGCCCGAGGGCAGTGGCCTCGGACTGCCGATTGCGCAGGAAATAATCTCCCGGCACGGGGGTACCATTCACCTGCACAGTTCTGACTGCGGAACCACCTTTAGCACCATTTTGCCCATGGAAAAGACATGAATCTAGCGACTAACATTCCACCCGTTAAAATCTGGATCATCGATGATGATCAATCAATGCGCTGGGTACTGGAAAAGACCCTGTCCAATAATGGCTACCAGGTGTCCGCCTTCGAGTCCGGTTCGGTGGCGCTCGCCACTTTCAAACGCACCGAGCCCGAGGTACGCCCGCGCCTGATCATCACCGACGTGCGCATGCCCGGGATTAACGGTTTCGAGCTGCTCAAACAGATCAAGAATATATCACCGCAAACGCCGATCATCGTGATGACGGCCTACACCGACCTAGATACCACGGTGCAGGCATTCCAGGAGGGCGCTTTCGAGTACCTGCCCAAGCCTTTCGATATCGACGACGCGCTCGAGCTGGTTGCGCGCGCCTGTGAACCGGTGCTTGAAAACGAGGCGAATCTACCGCGATTTCCGGATGAAATTGGTGACTGGCAGGCACAACTGCGCCTGTGGGCAAAGCAGCAACTGTCGCAGGGAGAAACCGACATCCTCAAAAATGCCGCCAGGACCTTCGAAAAGACCCTGCTCGATTGTGCGCTGGAAGCCACGCGCGGACGCAAACAGGATGCGGCACGTTTGCTGGGCTGGGGCCGGAATACCCTGACCCGCAAATTGAAGGAGTTAAGTTAATTCGGTCATTCCGGCCTTCGAGTCGGAATCTATTCGCACCACGTCCCCATTACCAGAACAAGAATAGTCAGCGTGAAAATCCGGGATGATCTTAATAAAGTCATCTCCGTAGAATAGTGTCATCCCCGCGCAAGCGGGGATCTCACAACTAAGACATTGTCATAAGATTCCCGCTCACGCGGGAATGACTCGATTAAGGCTATATGGCCAACAAGATCCTATTCAGAAATGCACTGCATGTAGGCCTGTTCCAACGTTTCAGCCTGGTGGCGCTGCATACAGTCGGCAGGGGTACCCTGATACTTCATTTCACCGTCGTGCAAAATGCCGAACTGGTCACAAAGATCTTCCGCATCGGCAAGTAAATGAGTACTGTATAAAACGGTTCGCCCGGCAGCTTTCTCGTCGCGCATCAACTCCTTGAAATGGTAACGCGCACGCGGGTCGAGTCCGCTTAATGGCTCGTCGAGAATCAGCAGTTGCCGCTCGAGCATGAAGCAGCTCACCAGCCCCAGTTTCTGCACCATTCCCTTGGAATAGCCACCCACCCTGGAGTCAAGCCGGTCGGGCGGGAAATCGAGCCTCTCCGACAGTTCGGTAAATTTCTGCTTGCCGGGATTCTGATGATAAACCGCTGCGATAAAATCGAGATACTGTTGGCCCGTAATATTTTTTTTGACATCAAACTTTTCCGGCAGGTAAGCAAGCTGGTCGCGACAGCTTGGGTCTCGATTATTGGTGCCGAATATTTTGATTTCGCCGCCTGGCAATGGTCGAATCAAATCAAGAATTAATTTTATCAGCGTCGACTTGCCGGCACCGTTGATCCCTGCGATTGCGAAGTAACTATGCGTGGGGATTTCAATCGCCAACGCTTTCAGGATCTCAAGACCTGGTACGGAATAAGAAAGGTTGGTCAGTGAAACTGCGTTATTCATCGCGACTGGGGTCAAGTCTATTTATAATATTATCTGTTATTTCCGTTAACTTCGCGTCTTGTTCCAAAACCTGTTTTACCATGTGGATTGCACTAGATACCGCACCATACCCTTTTAATCCGAAAAATTCACCAATCTCATTCAAGCGGAAATCCCCTATCCTTTGAGCCAGATACATGGCCAGTTTTCGTGGCTGATTTTTTAGCACCCCGACCTTTATTCTACCCCTTTTAGTCTGGCCAAAAAAAAGGCCTGCGAGAATAAACGCAGGCCTGGTATTAACAGGTCGAACTTTAGAAGCGGAACACGATAGTATACAGGGTTGTATCCACATACGGCGGCGTTGCCGTGACACCGGCAGGAAGAACTTCACCTAAAGCGACTGGTATATACCCCCGGATGCGTCCGGTAGTAGTAACACCATCGTCCAGCCTGGATTCTAGTACTTTAACAACACTTCCTTCCAATCCGCCAAACACGGTGACATGGCCCTGTATTCCCAGCCCGTTGTAGTTAATGCCAACCTTGCCACCATAAGCATTTTGCTGTGGGTCAATATCGTTCGCAGCACCATTCACCAGTCCAGCTGATCGCAAGTGAGTCCAAAAATAGCCTGTCTCATCTGCGGCGGCAGGTGCCTGCCAGTTTCCTGCAATCGTTCCATCTCCATTTCCGCTGGTAGGAGCAGAATCGAAACGACCATTAGCGGCGTCATCATCCCCGGGTAACTGCAGGTAACGATCCTGATAAGAAAATATTGCCGCCTGTAAACCCGCGTTGTCGCTTTCAATGCGCTTGAGCTTGGCATTGGTAATCATTTCCTGGCCTTTTAATACGCCGCCGATCAGCAGCCCCACGATAACCAGAACGATCGCGATTTCAACCAGGGTGAAACCTTTTTGTTTTGATAATTGCATCTGAATCTCCAAAATACGTTAGTTGTGTCTGTAGGTGTATTATGCATTTAACGTGCCAGGTTAGAAAAACTCCTATATTTCTAGGGCACTAACGAGATCAACGGGTCTAATTTTTAGGGAATTGTCCGGATTTAAACAATTCTTGTTGGAATTTGGACAACTTTTCCTCTAAAAATCGCTTTTCATCCGGGTCGGTTACCGCGTTTGATTGGAGTAACGCCTCGATAATCGCTATCGCGGATTCATATTCATTCAGCTCGGCGAGCAACAGGAAACGGATATCGCGCGCCCATTGCGGCATCACCGTGTTTACTGGCTGCAGCGCCAGCTTCTCCGCCATGCGCAAGGCCAGTTCCAGATCCCCGAGTTGATGCTTGGCGATCACGCTTGCCTCCGCCAGGCGTCGCCAGTGCAGCTGCGGATCGTGATCGAAATTCCGCTCGATAAATTCGAGCATTAATGCCAACCGACTCTTATCGCGAGTCTGGCTGTAGACGCGTGACGCCAGCAACATCGGATATTCCGAGGACGGGTTGATGCGGGTTATCTGTTCGAGCCATTCCGCCAGAATACTATAATCGATTCGGTTATAGCTGAAATGCCGGCCAGCCTGGTTATCGTGCAATTGCAGACGAATTGCCAACAGGTGTCCCATTAGCTTTTCCGACCCCATCGCGATACCTCGGTAGGTCGAGGCCCGAAGTGGATTCGGAAGTTGTTGGTAACGAAATTCGTGCTGCCCGGGACTAAAGTGATGAAACAGCAGCTGGCCCAATAAAACCAGCAGAAATCCCCCGATCAAAGGCATCGGCAATTGCAGTAGTGGACGCTCAGCGCGACGCATCTAGAGATTAAACTCCTTGCGATAAAAATCGACCAGGCAAACGGCAATTAAAAATAACGCGTAGATTGCGGTCGACGAAAACTGAACTGAAATTGTTTCGATTAAATCGACGTTACCAAAAAACACGTCGTTTTCGGCAAACGTCTCCAGCCCGGGGAGCAGGTACAAAATTGCCTCGAAGATATAATCCACGAAACGACTGGTGAGACTGCCGTCCGATAATCTGACCGATTCTGCGAGCATTTGAGATATCAAGCCCGACAGCTTCGCCAACAGGTAAACCGCAAGCGAAAAACAGACCGCGAGCGGAATTTTTTCGAGGCTCAGGATTGCCAGCATTCCCAGTAAGCCGAGCAGAAAGATTTCCAGCCAGATTGCCGAGGCCCAGTAAAGACCCACCTGCCAGTCACTGTAGAGTGATATCACCAGTAACACCGGCAGCACCAACAACAGGCAAAGGCTCGCGATCACCAGCACCTGCGCGACGATATACTGCCAGCGCGAGAGCGGCATTGTCAGCAGGCGCTCAAATTGCTTGAATTCATAGTCCTCTGCGACACTGGTGGTTATCACCAGCAAGGCGAAAAGGCCGAGACTATAGCGCAAAAAATCGGCCACCAACGCTACCACGATCGCCCTGCCGTTGATAATTGCGAGTTCGCTGAAAAAACTACCGACCAGCATCGTCAGCAGCGCGAGTACCAACACCCATATCAGCAAACGTCGGCTCAGAATTCCCAGCATCTGGTATCTAAACAGTGATATAGTTTGAGCGAACATTCGAGTTTCGGGCACCTTGATTAGAATAAATTCCCTACTGCAATACGGGCAGCAAATCCTGGCGTCGACGCTGCTGACCTACCATGTTTTGATTTGGATCATCGACGATCACCGGTTACAGTTTGCGCTGTCGTTCATATTGTATGGCCTATTCCTGCTCTGGCAACCTCTGTGGAGCAAAGAGGCTAAAATCGACAGGCGCCCGGTGGTATTCATCGCCGTTTTTTTCGTCGCTATCACGTTTTACTTCCCTAAGGAATCACTGGTTTTCTTCGGCCTGATCCTTTCCGGCCTGATCGGCAGCCGATTGCTCAGCCGGGATTCGTTCCGTTCCTTCGACCTGTTGGCACTGCTAATTATCATCCTGGAAATGGTGGTTGGGCTGGTGCCGGATACCTTCCGGCAAATCGAGTTACCGGCGTTATTCAGCGAATACATGCAGACCATCATCCTGGTCCCGATACTGCTGTTTTACTTTGCACCCAATCCCGATGAGCGGAAACAGCAGCGCAGCCAGGTCGACCTGATGCATGGATTGCTCGCCGCAACGCTGATCTTCATCGTGCTGCTCGGTGGTATCGTTATCAACCTGTTATACGGTGTCGACTATATCGATGGCTTACTGTTAACCGTATTCATCGTTTCGACACTGACCATCGGCATAAGCTGGTTCTGGAACCCGGGCGTGGGCTACTCCGGCATTGGCGTACTGTGGAATCGATATGCAATGACCATTGGCGGGCCCTTTGAGACCTGGATTAATACGCTGACAACACTAATCGAGGAACCCTACCTCAGTCCGGCAGAATATCTCGAAGCCGCCTGCGACCACCTGGTCGAGAATGACTGGCTAAACGCGATTGAATGGAATTTTAAAAACCAGAAAATCCAGGCCGGTGATATGGTCGGCACCCGCCTGGAGCATCAAATGGCCGACGACCTGACCGTGGTGTTGTATTTCAAATCAAACCCGGGCGCGGCGCTGGAGCAGCATACGATATTATTGATTCGCATGGCCTACCAGTTTTACCTGGCCAAGCTCAACCAGGAAAAAATGCGCGCGCAGGAGCACTTTGCGACGATCCATCACACCGGCGCCAGGCTGACGCACGATATAAAAAATATTCTGCAGTCGATCAAGGCTTCGCTCAGCATTCTGGACAGGGATAGCGACACAACGGAATCGGAACAGCTATTACAGGCTAATTTAAATCAAATCGGAACGCGCCTCGAAAGCACGCTGCATAAACTCAAGGCACCGGCGCTTAATACCCAGATTGTTCTGGTGGATTGCAAAAACTGGATCAAACGTATCAGTAAGCAATACCGTTCGAACAAGATGCTGCAATTCCATAGCGACATCGAGAACAATATTAATCTACCGATTGATTTATTCGACAGCGTTATCGAAAACCTGCTCAACAACGCGCTGAAGAAACCATCGGTGAGTCAAATCGATGTGCGCCTGATGAGCAGTGAAAATGTTATTGTACTCTCGGTGTGTGACAATGGCGACGCGATCGAGGCAGAGATCGAGGAACACCTGTTTACGCAACCGATCTCCTCCGGGAGCGGCATGGGCATCGGGCTTTACCAGTCGGCGATCATGGCACTTGCCTTTAACTACGAACTCGAGCTGAGCCAGAACGAACCCGGCCGGGTCTGCTTTAATTTGTTTCAGCAACTGGCGGAGTAACGGGTCGGTCACCCTCAACAAAGGTCATCCCGGGATGCGCACCGCGCTTACTCGGGGACCTGTCATTGCGACATTTTTTCAAGATTTTTAGATCCGCGCAGGTTTCCGCGACATTGACGAGGCGCTTTTTAGGGGAGTTGTCCGGCCTCGATCATTTTCGAAAACAGTATATTTGGAGATCCCCACTTGACGATATCGTCAAAATCATCGGCAAACCCTG
>CALJYH010000096.1 GCA_937984095.1 uncultured Gammaproteobacteria bacterium
CCTGGATCGGGTCAACAATGAAGCCGTTAAGTCACCTCACAATGTTCCGCCGCTGCCCAATTCCGCGATGGATGGGTTTGCGCTCGCGATTGATAGCCTGGCGCAGGGAAAGGTTACCGAGCTTGACGAGATCGGAACGGCATTTGCCGGCACCCCTTTTGCTGGAGCCTGCGGCCCGGGCCAGTGTGTTCGCATCATGACCGGGGCACTGATTCCAGAAGGCGCCGACGCGGTAATTATGCAGGAGCAGGTAGAAATTACCGACGCCGGCAAAATTCGGATCGACGCCGATCATCGAGTCGGCGAAAACATCCGTCAGGCCGGCGAGGATATAGCGAAAGGCGAAACTGTAATTGACGCCGGCGCCAGGCTCAGCCCTGCCGATCTCGGAGTGCTGGCATCGCTCGGCATCGGCCAACTCCAGGTAAAACGTAAACCCGTGGTCGCGTTTTTCTCCACTGGCGATGAACTGGTTTCAATCGGCAAGCCGCTCGAACCCGGTAAAATTTACGACAGTAATCGCTATAGCCTGCACGGTATGCTGTCAAGCATGGCAGTCGATATCATCGATCTAGGCGTTGTCAAGGATGAGCCGAAAGCCATGCGTGAGGTACTGGAAAAGGCTGCGTTGCAGGCCGATTTAATCATCAGCACCGGCGGTGTCTCGGTCGGGGAAGCCGACTTCATCAAACCGGCACTTGCTGACCTCGGCACAACCGAATTCTGGAAAATTGCGATCAAGCCGGGGCGCCCTCTTACTTTTGGCCAGATCGAAGCCAGCATCTTTATGGGTCTGCCCGGCAATCCGGTTGCAGTGATGGTAACTTTCAGCCAGTTCGTGGTGCCTGCGATCCATGCGCTTGCTGGTGCCAATCCGAAGCGACCTGCGTTGTTCCGCGCACGCGCGCTCGACGCGATGCGCAAGAAACCGGGACGCTACGAGTTCCAACGCGGCATAGCAACCCTGGACGACAACGGCGAATGGGAGGTGGCTAAAACCGGTAAGCAGGGATCCGGCATCCTGACCTCGATGAGTCGCGCAAATTGCTTTATCGTATTGCCCGATGAAAACGCAGGCGTCGAAGCCGGTGACGAGGTCAAAATCCAGTTCTTCGACTGGTCGCTGTAAAAGCCATGGCTGATATTCTTTATTTTGCCCGGCTTGCCGAATCGCTGAAAATTAAATCTGAAGAGCTGGAATTGTCAGCGGAATGTAAAACTGTTGATGACCTGGTCGCGTTGTTGCGCGAACGCGGTGAGCCTTTTGCCAGTGAGTTCAATGGTGAAACCCGAATCCTGGTTGCCATCAACCAGGAAATGAGCGAACCGACCACAGCAATCAGCAACACAGACGAAATCGCCTTCTTCCCGCCTGTAACCGGCGGCTAAAAATAGGGGACAGTATACTTATTTCTCTTGAAAAATAAGTATACTGTCCCGGAAATTCCCCGGGATGACGTAGAATTTGGTGCGGGGATGTCGTCAGATTTTCACTCGGGAATCCCGGCCTTGCGCAAAGCTTCAATGTAGTGTTCGATATCGCTATCGCGTAGATAGATGCCTTCACTGCGTTCTCTTGCCAACGAAATATCGGGGCTGATCGCAAGCGCCTCGTCGACCGACCAGGCGGCATCATCGAGGCGCCCAAGCTCGGCATTTACGGCTGCCATGTGCAGGTGAATACGATCAAACCCCGGATTTCGCTCCAGGGCTTCTTCGAGGACGCGCGCCGCATCTTCATATCTACCCAGCAAAAACAGTGTTCTGCCCTCGACTGCCATGTAAACGCCGGTACCCTGGGGATTGATCTGTTTGGCCCGAGCTATGGATATGAGTGCAGGTTCTAGGTGCCCGGAGTAGCTTTGGATAAATGCCATGGTTGCCCGGCCGTCGGCATAATTCGGATGCACTTCGATGGTTCGTCGTGCCGCTTCGAGCGCCGCCTGGTGTTGTCGTTGTGACAGATAAAGGATACTGCGGGTCAGGTAGATCTGGGGAATACTGTCATCGAGCGCCAACGCCTTATCCGCAAACTCCAGACCCAAACGAACCGATGCCTCCCGGTCACGAGTCCATTGAAAATTAACTTCGGTTGCATGCGTCAAGGCGATATTCGCATAGGCCCTGGCATAATTGGGGTCGATTGCAACGGCCTGTTCGAACAATACACGAGCTTCCGCAATCGCTTCACGATTGAAGAAATTGTACTGTTCCACCCCGCGCAGCAACAGGTCGTAGGCGTCCGGATTGGTTGTCTCTACCCGGTTGAATCTCTTCTCGTCGGCTGCGGTCAGGTTGACCTCGAGCGCGGCTACGATCTTACGATTCACATTATCCTGCAACGCGAATACATCAGCCATGGTGCCATCGAATCGATCTGCCCAGATATGACCACCAGTGGATCCGTCGATAAGCTGCGCATTGATGCGGATCTGGTTATTGACTCGACGAATGCTGCCCTCGAGAACATAGCGCACGCCCAGTTCCTCGGCGACTTTACGTACATCGACCGATCTTCCCTTGTAGGAAAAACTCGAGTTGCGCGCGACCACGAACAATCCCGAAATTCGCGATAAATCAGTGGTTAAATCCTCGGTAATGCCGTCGGCAAAATACTCCTGGTCAGGATCGCCGCTCATATTGTCGAAAGGCAAGACAGCAATTGAGGGTTTTTCGGATGGAACCTGTTGCGTTGATTCGGGAATGACAGGTTCCCTTGACTGCCAGGTGACAAAACCATAGGTAGCCGCAGCAATAACCGCCAGTACAACCGCGGTTGCCATAATCCTGAACCTTTGTGAGCCTTCAGCAGGGTCTCTACTCCGGCCCGGCTCTGGAGGCGGAACTGTTGCCCCGGCGCTCAACGCGACCCGATAAACGCCAACCGGCTCATCGAATCCCTTTAATGCCTGTTCACCGATATTCTCAAGCTCGAACGGCAGGCGCCGTGGCATGGCTTCACGGATAGCCGGTGTTATGCACAATCCGCCGGGATCCGCCAACTGCTCCAGGCGCTGTGCCAGCACCACGCCGGCACCCGTAATGGTGTCGTCGGCAATCACGACTTCACCCATGGCGATCCCAACCCGCACCAATGGGCGGATATCGTCATCGAATTGCGCGTTGTAATTCAGCTGGTCTGATTGAAAAGACAGGGCCGCCGAAATCGCGTCCGAGGCCCGCTCGAACTCGGCTAGCAGCGCATCGCCACGGAGTTCACGCACCTGGCCATGATAGTTCGAAATCGTCTTACCGAAACGCTGAAAGGAATCCTGGATGCGCGCGTGAGCTTTTTGCTCGTCCTGCTGCACCAGCGCTGTTGACCCGATGACATCCGCGTGCAGGATAACTGCGAGCTTGCCCGATAAGCGTTTAGCTGCCATCAGAAATCCGGATGGAATCAAGAAACATGCAGTTTAACACATCAGATTTACAGGGATTTCGGCACAGGTCCGCAGCCAGACTTTAACGCCTTAAGCCGTGAATTGCGCCAGGAAGGAAATGCATTTCCGACATATCAGGCCTGGCAGCCGACCTGGTTTTCGGTGTAATCACTGAGTCGCACCAGTTCGGTGGCGCCCGTCATCGCCCGATCGATATCGGTACGGCCGTGCTGCAGCACGAGCCGGTCATGAAAGTTTTTAAAATAGCGATCGAACATCTCACCCCCAATCGTGGCGGTAGCGTAAAAAGTATCCTCATCTTGATCGTACTCAAGTTCAATTGAAGCAAGCGGCTGCGGTGCTGGACCCCCCAGTACCCGACCACCATGCGCCGGATCATAGACGCTGTTTTCCGAACAGCAGTAAATAACACCAGCGCGCTGTTCTATTTCATCGTTACTGTTGCGGAATCTGACTTCTCTGTGCTGGTAATTAATGAAGCTCACCGATGGCGCAGGGTGGCTCATCTTGTGCGCGCAAATCGCCGAGAACGCAACCACCGAGTTGTTTTTTCCGGAACCACCCTGCCAGCGATAGTGCTCACCGTCGCGGGTCTTGAGATTGCTTCTGGATGTCACCGATTTACCCAGGTCGATTAGAAAACACGGGGTGGAAACAAACGGATAGTGGAACAGGTAGGCTTCACCCACGTCCAGCGACGCACCTCTCACCGGTTTACCGCTATAGGGATCGATTAATGCTACCCGTCCGTATCGATGGTATACCTGGTTCTCCCGGGCCAGCAGTTCAGGACTTGCGGTAATGCCGGCAAGCGCGGACGCACACAGTTTCACGAATCCTCTGCGTTTCATGTTTGACTGTTTCCTCATGGATGGCGCAAGTACCAAAATTATAGATTAACTGTTTCACTTTCGGTAGTTCGCAAGTTCGGTCGCAGAATATTTGAGTATGCTGACAGATTCTGGCCAACACGGGTCGGACACATCGAATCGAGTCGCTTGATGACATTAGTCTGCGCCGGGGATAACATCGTGGCTGTTTAATTGAAATAGGCACCCATGTCCGATCTCGATCAAATCCTTGCCGATATCGAATCAAGCACAGCTACCCAGGCGACCAGAAAAAACTGGAATCCGCACTACCAGGGTGAGATCGATATCCGTATTGCCGCCGATGGCACCTGGTTCCACCAGGGGCGCCGATTCCAGCGCGACTCGATGGTGAAATTGTTTGCCGGAGTTTTACGCCGTGAAGACGACGCGTATTTCCTGGTTACCCCGGCCGAAAAATTGCGCATCCAGGTAGAAGATGCGCCATTTGTGGCGACCCTGGTCGAATGTATCGAGAATAAGGGTCAACCGACAATCGTGTTTACCACTAATATTGGCGAGAAAATTGTCGTCGATCATGAACATCCAATTCGTGTCGACATAGACGCAAGCACCAACCAGCCCCGGCCCTATGTGCATTTGCGCGAAGGCCTGGATGCATTGATCAGCCGCAGTGCGTTTTACGATCTGCTCAACCTCGCACAGGAAACTAAACGCGATGGTGTTGGTTACCTGAGCGTTACCAGCCAGGGCGAAGAATTTGAACTAGGAATCACCGATGAATAATCAAACCAAGGGCACCCACGAGTACCAGGATGATCCGCGCAACGCGGACATCATTATCGATATCAACGGCGAGTATTTCGCCCGCGACGAGGCGAAAGTCTCGGTATTCGATAGCGGTTTCGTGCTCGGCGACGGCGTCTGGGAGGGGTTACGCGTGCACCACGGCAGGATCGCGTTTCTCGACCAACACCTGGAACGCCTGTATGGTGGGGCGAGGGCGCTCGACATGGAAATGGAAGTAACTGCCGAAGACCTCGGCGAGCGCCTGTATCGACTGCTTGAGAAAAACAACATGCGAGACGGGGTTCATATCCGGCTCATGGTGTCGCGCGGTGTAAAGGCAACACCGTACCAGGACCCTCGCATCACCATTACGCCGCCGACCATCGTGATCGTGCCTGAGTACAAGCAAGCGCTTCCGGAAACCGCAGTTAAGGGAATCAAGCTGTTTACGGTCCATGTGCGTCGCGGTTATCCGGACGTGCAGGACCCGAAGCTCAACACCCACTCCAAGCTGAATTGCATTAGCGCCTGCATCCAGGCCGCCAAGGCCGGGGCTGACGAGGCGTTAATGCTCGACCCACATGGCTTTGTCGCGACCTGCAACTCGACTCATTTTTTTATCGTGCGCAAGGATGAAGTCTGGACCTCAAGTGGAGATTATTGCCTGGACGGCATAACTCGCGGCAACGTCATCGAGCTATGCGAACAAAACCAGATACCGGTGCAGCAGAAAAATTTCAGCCTGACCGATGTTTACAGTGCTAACGAGGCATTCGTGACCGGCACCTTTGCAGGGCTCGCGCCGGTGCGCGAAATAGACGGTCGCATTATCGGTGACGGCGAACGTGGCCCGATGGTCGAAAAACTGCAGCAACTATACCTCGCAATGCTCGAGCAGGAATGCGCCTGACTCCGCTGCGCATCGCAATGTGGTCAGGACCACGCAATATTTCAACCGCGTTGATGCGTGCCTGGGAAAATCGTGCCGATTGTGTTGTCTGGGACGAACCTCTTTATGGTTATTATCTCCAGGAGACCGGGGTACAACATCCGGGCGCAGCAGAGGTGATTGCCGCTCAGGGCACCGACTTAGAGGCAATAATCGCTCGCTGTAGCGGCGACATACCCAGGGGCAGGCAAATCTTCTACCAGAAGCATATGACCCTCCACCTGTTGCCGGAAATCGAGCGCTCCTGGTTGTCGGCACTGGTAAACTGTTTCCTCATTCGTGAGCCCGAAGCGGTGATCGCATCCTATGCCGCGGTTCGCAGTGACGCGACGCTGGATGACATCGGCTTCATCCAACAGGCCGAATTGTTCGAGCAGGTGCGTGCCATGAGCGGTGAGGTTCCGATGGTTATCGATAGCCGCGAGTTTCTGCTCGATCCGGAGAGTATGCTGCAGGCGATATGTGCAAAACTCGATATCGGTTTTGTTCCCGAGATGCTGAGCTGGCCAAAAGGCCCTCGCGATAGCGACGGCGTCTGGGCGAAGTACTGGTATGATTCGGTCTGCAATTCGACCGGATTCGCGCCATACCACAAAAAAGATTACACCCTTTCAAACAAAGATCGCGAGATAGCACTGCGAGCCCGCCCACACTATGAAAACCTTTACCAATACCGATTACAGCCCTAGTTTCAAAATGTCGTATTGCAAGCCTGATTAATATAAACAATCTAACAATATTTCGCCTTTCGCGGTTCAACGCAGCAGGGTACACTTTAGCGTTCAGCAATAATTAATAGGAAAATGGCTGAACCAAAAATTCTAACCCCGGCGCCGGGAAGCCGGATCGTGACCGATGATTCTGAAGTCATTCTCTTTGGTCAGCCCCCCGAAGTTTTGAAGGGCCTGTTGCGCGAGGGAATCTCCAGTTTCGATACCCTGGTGTTGCCTGATATCCGTGAGAAAAACGGCTCGTTACTGAATAATCTCGAATTTCCAATCTATTTCTTCCTGTTTTATTCCAAGGGTCTTGCCGAAAAACGCAAGATCAATCTGGTCGGCGATGCCAGATCAATCAGCCAGGCTTTGCGTTTGTTGCGTTTCACCCTGTTTGGACCGACCCGCGCGGAGTTGGACAACTGGCATACTAAGGAGGCGCTTAAAAACGAGTGGCTGGGAGTATCGGAAGCACTTGCCATCAAGGACGACGCCAACAAACCGATTCCGATTGAGAAATTATTTAACCTGGTGCCGTTTGAAAACGGTGTCGCGGTCGCTGGTGATTTTGCGATCGAGCGCAAAGGCGTTGATAGTTACCTGGTGTCAAGTCAGGGAGGTGATGTTTACGTCGACCTCAGCGATGACATCGAAGTCACCCCACCCTACCCGGTACCGATAGACTATGTTCCCGGGGGCCTGGCCAAACTGGGAATCGAGGTGTTAGGCGGCGCGTCAGGATTTGCTACCGAGGAACCCTGTAGCGGACTCGCACTTTGCTACAACGGCGATTACCTGCTGATCGATTCGATCCCGTTTCTGGACCAGCATCTGTTCGCGCGCGGTATCTCCAAAAACCAGATCTCTGCGATATTCCTGACCCACCTCCACGATGACCATTGTGCGATGTTTCCATTAATGGAAATGCCGCATCGCGTCGAGGTCATCACCACCCTGGAAATTTTCAATATGGCAATGGAGAAACTAGGTTGTGGTCTCGGCTGGAGTCCCGACACGGTCAGGGAACATTTCGAATTAATCACGGTTGAACCCGGTGATACGATTAACTACTACGGGCTCAACATTGAAATCCATAACACGGTGCATAGCATACCGACTATTGGCGCTACCTTCTCGACCACTCACAAAGGCCAGTTTCGAGACGTTTGCATAGTTGGTGACAACCAGAACATGGCCAGGGTCCGAGAAATGGCGAAATCCGGTACTGTGCGAGCAGAGACGCTTGCCAACCTGGAGCGACTATACAAACACAATTTTCACCTGCTAATCGCCGATGGCGGTGCCGGCGAAATTCATGGCGATCCAAACGATGCGCTGCAATCAGAGGCGGATCGCGTTGTCTTTGTTCATGTCGAAGAAGTACCGCAAGCCTTGCAAACGACTTTCTCTCTTGCCAGTGCGGGTAAGCGCTATACCCTGATCGAGGGTGACAGTATGATCTATGCCTCGCAAATCAACCATTACTTAAGCCTGTGGCTGGGCCAACCATTTCCCAATCGCTGGATGCGCAACCTGCTTGCCGAGCAGGAAATCTACCGCTACAACACCGAGGATGTGATTATTGTGCAGGAAGCGGAAAGCCATGGTTCGGTATACCTCGTCCTGACCGGCTACTGCGAAGTGGTGCGAGTCGAGGAGGGTAAGCGCGAGACAGTCGCGCTGCTACAGGCCGGTGATGTTATCGGTGAAATGGCGATACTCACCGGGACCGGCATACGCAACGCCAGCGTTATCGCCAGGACACCGGTAACCGTCTGTGTTTTCGCTGAAGAAACATTTCGCAGCTTCATTCGTTACAGTGGTTTGCAGGCAACACTCGAAAATCGCTGGCTGCTGCGCCCAGTAATCAAGCTGTTACCGCAGTTTGCCCAAATATCTTCGACGGTCACCGACAAGATTGCACGTATCGCTGAATGGCAGGTAGTGGAAAGCGGTACGACCAGGCAACTCGATGACACTCATATGTATATCTTTGTCGAGGGTATCGGATCGATAGTCCACGAAGACGGTAACGAGGAAAAGATTGCCAATGGCGCAGAACTGGGCTGGCGCCCTTACACGGAAAATCGAGCCGTTGAAATGACCGCGACTACTAATTGCGGATTGATCACTATCGAAGCCAGTGCTTACCAGCAACTGCTCTTGTCCGCCCCACAACTCAATTATCAGACCCGTAAGCGTCGGACCCTGGAAAGTGACGAGGAGATCGAGTGGCTGCTTGGAGAAGTAGCCATTTACTAGCCAGGGTTATAACATTCTGATTGGACCCTGCCAGTTTCATATAAGGATTAAACAAATATAGCGGTGCCGATAAGCGAGTGTTAGAGTAGCGCGCCTATAACAATAAACTGTAACAAGACAGATTTGGACATGTATTATAATTCGCGTTCAGCTAGCCAGACTTCTGCAGTATGACTTTATTGACCATCAAGAATCTCTGTATCGAGTTTCCAGGCCGACACGGTACCGAACGTGCGGTTGATGAGGTTAGCTTCGATCTTAGTCCAGGCGAAATACTCGGCCTGGTAGGCGAATCCGGCGCCGGTAAATCCACCATAGGTAACGGCATAGTGCAGTTGCTGAGTGCCCCCGGCAGGGTTTCATCGGGCGATATATTCCTGAATAACACCAAGATATCAACCTTTAGTAGCAAGGAAATAATCAAGATTCGCGGCTCCCGCGTCGGCTTTATTTTCCAGGATCCGATGACATCGTTGAATCCGCTATTCACGGTTGAAAACCAGCTGGTCGAGACGATTAATAAAAACCTGGGTATCGAAGATGCCAAAGAAGCCTCCCGAATTGCCATCGATTTACTCCATCAGGTCGGAATTCCGGATCCCGAGGTACGCATCAAGCAATTCCCGCATCAATTTTCCGGCGGTATGCGCCAACGTGTGGTGATCGCAATCGCGCTCGCGGGTGATCCAGAACTGTTAATTGCCGATGAACCAACCACCGCACTCGATGTATCGGTGCAGGACCAGATCCTGTCGCTGATTCGTAAACTATGCCGGGAACGCCAGGTCGGCTGCCTGCTGGTTACCCACGATATGGGCGTTATCGCTAGTGTCACCGATCGGGTTGCGGTCATGTACCGCGGCAAAATGGTCGAGATCGGTAAAACCGCCGAGCTTCTGACCTCCCCCAAGCATGAATACACCAAAAGCCTGATCAGCGCGGTCCCACGATCGAGCAAGAAAGTCGATCGATTTCCCCTGGTTGAATACATCGAAACCACGGCAAAGGGACTTAAACACATCGATGTCAAAACCCACTGGCTGGGCCAGGGCACGCGTCATGAGAACATTCAGGATTTGCTGGAAATAAAGGACCTCAATTTGAGTTTTGTTACCCGGGATGCGTTTCTCAAAAAGAATCGCAAATATTTACAGGCAACCCGGGATATCAACCTGACGGTAAAACAGGGCGAAACCTTCGGCCTGGTTGGTGAAAGCGGTTCCGGGAAATCGACCATCGCGCGCATGGTTGCAGGCCTGCAAAAACCCGACAGCGGCTCGATCAAATTCGACGGGATTGAACTTGTTGGTAACCCGGATCAAGTTGCAGTCAAAAAGGCAAGACTGCAAATGCAAATGGTATTTCAGAACCCCTACTCTTCACTAAACAGCCGTATGAAGGTAGACGATATCATTGCTGAACCGATCCGGTTTCATCGCCTTGCGCCGCCACAGGAAATCAAAACCATCGTCGGCGACCTGCTCGACCATGTTGGGCTCGGCCGTGTCGCCGGGCTCAAGTATCCACATGAGTTTTCCGGTGGTCAGCGACAGCGCATTTCGATCGCGCGAGCGCTCGCCAGCCGACCGAGGCTGCTGATCTGTGATGAACCGACTTCGGCGCTGGACGTTTCGGTACAGGCGCAAATCCTGAACTTGCTGAAAGACCTGCAGGATGAACTGGGCCTGACGATGTTATTTATCAGTCATGATTTACCCGTGATTCGGCAAATGTGTGATCGGGTTGCGATCATGCGGTATGGTCGTATACTTGAAACCGCCGAAAGCGAGGACTTCTTTGAGCATCCACAGAATGAATACAGCATTGAATTACTCGGCTTGATGCCACGCTTTGATAAAATTTACGAAGTCGAAGCAACTGCTTAATTTAAAATAATCGATTTTTGACGGTTTTTAAAAACCGAAATAGAAGCACGACACACACTGACAAAGGAGATAATACGATGAAAAATCGTTTTCTATTAACCACCTGCCTGATGATGGCGAGCCTGCTGTCCTTCGCCACTGCTAACGCGAAAGACCTGAGATTGGCTTACGATGCAGATCCAGTGACGCTGGATATTCACGAGCAGTTATCAGGCGGCATGTTGCAACTGTCGCATATGTCTTTCGATCCTCTAATTCGCTGGACCAAGGATCTCGCGTTTGAAAATCGCCTGGCGACCAGCTACGAGCGACTTAACCCGACCACGGTACGCTTTAACCTGCGCAAGGGCGTCAAGTTCCATAGTGGCAACCCGATGACCGCGGCGGATTTTAAATGGACCTTCGATCGCCTCAAGGTCAGCCCTGATTTCAAGGGTATATTTGCCAACTTCACCGAGCTCAATGTGATCGACGATCACACCATCGACCTCGTGACCAGCGGGCCCTACCCGCTGGTATTGCATACCTCGACCTACATTTTCCCGATGGACAGCAAGTTCTACACCGGCACCGATGCCAACGGCAACGACAAGGGCGCAATCGTCAAAAACGGGGCTTCATTTGCCTCCACCAACATGTCGGGCACCGGTCCGTTCAAGATCATCTCGCGCGAACAGGGTGTAAAAACTGTGTTTGAACGCTTTGAGGGCTACTGGGACAAGAAATCTCCCGGCAATGTCGACCGCATCATTTTAACGCCAATCAAAGATGAGCAAACCCGTGTTGCGGCGCTTTTATCCGGCGACGTCGATTTTATCGCACCGGTTTCTCCCAACGATTTCGGACAAATCAAGGCCGCCAGTAATGCAGAACTGATTACCATGCCTGGCACGCGTATCATCACCTTCCAGATGAATCAAGAGCGCAAGAAAGAACTACAGGATCAACGCGTCAGAATGGCGATCGTACACGCGATTAACAACGAAGCCATTGTCAAGAAGATCATGAAGGGATTTGCAACCACCGCAGGACAAATGAGCCCCGAAGGGTATCTCGGATACAACCCGAAACTGAAGCCTCGTTACGATCTCAAGCTTGCCAAGCAATTGATGAAGGATGCGGGTTACGAGGATGGCTTCAGCGTTACCATGATGGCACCGAACAACCGTTATGTTAATGACGACAAAATCGCACAGGCAGTCGCCGCGATGCTGTCAAAAATTAATATCAAGGTCGATCTGCAAACCATGCCCAAGGCACAGTACTGGCCTGCATTCGACGACCGCGCTGCCGATATCATGATGATTGGATGGCACTCGGACACGGAGGACAGCGCCAACTTTTACGAGTTCCTGGCAATGACGCCAGATCAGAGCACCGGCATGGGCGTCTATAATTCGGGCAACTATAGCAGCGATTATGTCGACACCACCACGATGGCGGCGAACCGGGAAACCGATTCTTCTAAACGTGCTGAAATGCTGCAGTCGATTGAAGCGAAGATTTACCAGGATGCCGGGTTTATCCCGCTGCACTGGCAGAACCTGGCCTGGGCAGCGCGTAAAGGCGTCGATGTTGATCCGATTGTTAACGCGCTCAACTTCCCCTATCTCGGCGATCTGGTCGTCCAGTAGTAATTTCCAGAAACGGGTGGGCGCCCTGTCCACCCGTTCTTCTGGTTATTAACCTATGGCCCAATTTCTACTGAAACGCCTGTTCCAGGTGATGCTGGTGATGTTCATCATCAGCGCCTTTTGCTTTGGCATCCAGGATAGCCTCGGTGATCCGACCCGGGAATTAGCCGCGATGTCGATGTCCGATGAAGAAAGGGAAAATCTAAGAGACACTCTGGGGTTAAACGATCCCCTGCTGGTGCAGTATGGTCGTTTTGTAGCCCGTGCTGCGCAGGGTGACCTCGGCAACTCCTATTTTTTCAAAGAACCGGCACTCACCGTAATATTGAAAAAATTGCCCGCCACACTTGAGCTGGTATTTGCGGCATCAATTATCATCATTACCATTTCGATTCCGCTCGGCGTTTTTTGTGCGATTCGTCCGCGCCACTTGTTTGCCAAATTTACCATGGCGGCAAGCGTGATCGGCATTTCGATCCCGGTGTTTTTGACCGCACTCGCGCTGATATTCATTTTCTCGATAACACTAGGCTGGATGCCGTCGTTTGGGCGTGGCGAGATAGTTCATGTCTGGGGTTACTGGAGCACCAATTTTGTAAGCCTCGACGGTATTGCCCATATCATTATGCCGTCGATAGCCCTGTCTTCAATCATGCTGCCGCTGTTCATTCGACTGGTCAGGGCTGAAATGCTGGAAGTTCTCAGCTCAGAATACGTCAAGTTTGCTCGCGCCAAGGGATTGGGTTCACTGACGGTTTACTTCAAGCACGCGCTTAAAAATACAATGCTACCGGTAATCACGGTGGGTGGCGTACAAATCGGCATCATGGTGGCCTACACCATCCTGACCGAATCGGTATTTCAATGGCCGGGCATGGGATTCATGTTCCTGGAGGCGGTTAATCGATCCGATATTCCGCTGATCACCGCCTACATCATGTTTGTCGGATTTCTTTTCGTGATCGTCAACACGCTGGTAGACCTGCTTTATGGGCTCGTCAATCCAATGGTTGATCTGGTGGCAGGAAAGTGATGGAACAAAAAGATTCACACTGGCAGCGATTGCTGCAGTCTGACCTGGTTTATCACTTCAAACGGGACAAGGTAGCGATCGCCAGCAGTACCGTGTTCCTGATTCTCGCATTGATGGCATTATTTTCACCGCTGATCGCGCCTTTCGATCCCTACGATTTGCAGCAAATCGATTTGATGGATTCGGAAATGCCCCCGGTCTGGATCGAAAATGCGGATCCACGTTTTCTGCTGGGTACCGATGACCAGGGTCGTGATTTGTGGAGCACGATTCTTTACGGCATGCGTATTTCCCTGCTGATCGGGGTATTTGCGGTGCTATTGCAAGCAACCATTGGCATCGTGATTGGTCTTGTTTCAGGTTATATCGGCGGCAGAGTTGACAGTATCCTGATGCGTATCGCCGACGTACAGCTATCTTTTTCAACGCTGATGGTAGCAATCATCGTACTTGCGATTGTTAAAAACGCCTTCGGCGCCGACACCTATAGCAGCTGGGCCATGGTTATCCTGATCTTCGTGATCGGCTTGTCCGAATGGCCGCAAATAGCACGCACGGTGCGCTCATCGGTTCTCGGGGAAAAGGAAAAAGAATATGTCGATGCCGCCCACGTGATGGGCTTCGGTTCGATACGAATCATGTTCAAACACATACTACCCAATTGCCTGTCACCGATTTTTGTCATCGCCACCCTGCAGATTGCAAACGCAATAATTACCGAAGCCGCACTGTCGTTTCTCGGGCTTGGTATGCCGGTCACCGAACCGAGCCTGGGATCGCTGATCAGTATCGGCAAAGAATACCTGTTCTCCGGCTCATGGTGGATTACCCTGATACCCGGCTTTTTCCTGGTGATAATCGTGATCGCGATTAACCTGATGGGCGATTTTTTACGCGACGTATTTAATCCCAAGCTTTACAAGGGCGTAGCATAATTCGGGGACAGTTTACTTAATTCCCAATCAGAATCAGCGGCAAAAATTCATAACTTGTCGACGAATTAAGTAAACTGTCCCCGAATTATCAAGAGCTTTATTAATGCCTCGAAACATTCTCTTCATCATGTGCGACCAGTTACGCTGGGACTACCTGTCCTGCTATGGACACCTGAAACTCAACACTCCGAACATCGATTCACTGGCCGCACGAGGTGTGCGTTTTGACAATGCCTATTGTCAGGCACCGATCTGTGGCCCGTCTCGCGCCAGTTTCTACACCGGACGCTACATGTCGAGCCACGGTGTCATGGCAAACCCGGATCCAATGCGAATCGATGAACTGACGATCACCGATTATCTAAAACCTTCAGGATATCGCAGCGCGCTGGTGGGCAAAGCCCACAACCGCAAAAGTGTTGCTGCAATGCGGGCGCTCGGCGTAAACATGGAATCCGACTTTGCGCGCTTTGCCGGCAGCGGTGGCTTCGAACCGTTCGAACTTCACGATGGACTCTATCCAGATGGAAGCCTGCCAAAGCATCATGGTTATACCGCCTTCCTCCAGCGCAAGGGTTACCCGGGCGATAACCCCTGGCAGGAATACGCCAATAGCGGAGAAGACAAGGATGGTAATGTTCGCTCTGGCTGGCGACTGCGAAACTCGGTTTACCCATCACGTGTCGCCGAAGAACATTCGGAAACCACGTATATCACCAATCGTGCGATTGATTTCCTGGAGCAACAGGAAGGCAACCAACCCTGGTGCCTGCACCTTTCCTATATCAAGCCACACTGGCCGTTGATCGCGCCCGCGCCGTATCACGATCTTTACAATAGCAATGACATTCAACCCGTGGTGCGTTCCGACACCGAGCTCCATAACCCGCATCCGGTTTACAAGGCCTTCATGGAACAGGAATACAGCGAAAGCTACGCCCGGGAAGACGTGCGCGTGCGCATGATTCCGGTTTACATGGGACTGATCCGGCAGATCGACGATCAACTCGGTCGCCTGTTCGATTACATGAAACAAACCGGACTGTTCGATCAAACCCTGATCGTGTTCACCAGCGACCACGGGGAATACCTGGGTGACCACTGGCTCGGTGAGAAAGACCTGTTCCACGATGCCTCGGCAAAAATCCCGCTGATCATCGTCAACCCGAACGCGTCCGCAGACGAAACCCGGGGCAGTGTCTGCAGCGAGATGGTTGAAGCGGTTGACCTGTTGCCGACTTTCGTCGAATTTGCCGGCGCCAATATCTGCCACGAACGGGTGGAAGGCCATTCGCTGATGCCGCTACTGCGTTCACATATCGCGCCCGGCAACTGGCGTCAGTACGTGTTAAGCGAAATCGACTATTCAGACCGCGGACCACGAACCCTGTTGAACATCGCGGCTTATGAATGCCGGGCCACCATGATTCGGGACAAACGCTGGAAGTATATCTACCATAACCTGTTCCGACCCCAATTATTCGATATGCAAAAAGACGCGAACGAATTAAACGATCTCGGTGATGACCCGACCTATGGAAAGACCTGCAGCGATATGCAGCAACTGTTGGTTGATTCGCGCCGGCGGTTAAAACCACGCGTTGGCGTGCCTTACGACAATCTCGCAGGCATGGGACCCGAGCGCGATGAAGCGCGCGGCATCATCATCGGCCGCTGGTGACAAATAAGCCTGGGGATCGGCTTAAAAATGGTAGTAGGTTTTGTTCAGGTATCCGATAACGTCCTCAACTTCGTCATCAAACCAGGTTAATCCCAGCGAATCTTTACAAAAACGCACCTGCGTTCCGAGTTGAGGCAAACTGCTGACTCGCCTGTTATCACGTGTATAGACCGATTCGTCGTGGCAACCGGTGCAATTTGTGAAATGCAGGTCGTCACCGTTGTCGATATCGGCTGCCTGCGAAGAACCCAGGTATAAAACGAAAACTGAGATTACATAATAAGGTTTCATGACTATCTCCCGTTAGTTAGAAATAACACTCAGGTGAGAAAAAAACGCATCATCCACTCCGCCCAGATATGCGAGTCGGGTTCACCCTTGTGAATGTAACGAGTGGCTTTGGCATGCTCGTCCCGTGTCAGGCTGTCCGTTGCTTTCAGAAAATTCACCATCGCGCGCAAGGGCTGCTCGGGATGACCCTGGAAACACATGACATTGTCACCCAGGGTAAACCCGTAATCGGCATGCTCATCGGTATGAGCAAACGAAACTGCGCCCTCGGGTAAGCGGGTAACACGTTCCTGGTTGAAATGATACAATCCGGTGGTGCTTGCCACTGGCTGCATCCAGCCATAATCGTTGGTAATGTGCACTGGATAGTTTCCAATCACCCAGCCATTCTCGTTGTGAGCTACGTCTCCACCAAAGGCCCGCGCCACCAGCTGATGGCCGAAACAGGATCCTATGACCCTCAGCCCCCGGCTATCCGCAGCCCGGGTCAGCTCGATCAGCTGACGAATCCAGTCATGATCATCGTGCACGCTGCAGGGGCTCCCCGTAACCAGGATCGCATCGTAGCCGTCAAGAGTATCGGGAAACTGGTTTTTTGTCGTGTAGTAGACATCGAAGCGGGCCGACCTGTTGAGCGGCTGCAGCAAATCGATAAATTTCTGTGCATCCGTAATGCCCAGATCATCCGCCCAGTAGCTCTCCGGCACCGAATCCAGAATAGCGATGCTGATAGTTTTGTTCATTCTTCTAATTGAATAATACTGATTGACTCAAAAACCAACGATACCTGAAAATCCAGACTTTAGAACCCTCCACATGCGATTCGAGAAAACCTATGACACCCGAAGACTTCCGCCAGGCCGGCCACGATCTGATCGACTGGATCGCAGACTATCGCAGTAACCTGGAACAGCGACCAGTTCGCGCCCAGGTAAATCCTGGCGATATAAGGCGCAGCTTCCCCGCCAGTGCACCTGAGACACCGCAGTCGCCTGGGCAACTACTGGGCGAACTGGAACAACGCGTATTGCCCGGGCTCACGCTGGCACAGCACCCGATGCATTACGGCTGGTTTCCAGCTAACGCGTCACTCGCCTCGGTACTGGGTGATATCGCGAGTTCCGGTCTTGGCACGCTCGGAATCTCCTGGGAAAGTTGCCCGGCACTGACCGAAGTCGAAGAAGTCGTCTGTGACTGGATGCGCCAACTGACCGGGCTGTCTGACAGCTGGGAAGGATGTATCCAGGATACCGCTTCAACTTCCTGCTTGACGTCCCTGTTGCTAGCGCGCGAACGGGCCAGCGAGTATGCACAAAATCATGGTGGCCTGCAGGCGACGGATCAACCTCTCGTGGTCTATACCACTGCCGAGGCACATTCGTCGGTGGTCAAGGCCGCACTACTGGCCGGGTTTGGTAGTGATAATCTACGCATGGTTGCGATGAACCCTGAAAAGCGTTCGATGCAGGCCGAGAGCCTGGCGCAAATGGTGGCCGCGGATATTGCTGCTGGATGCATCCCCGCGGCGGTAATCGCCTCGGTCGGCTCAACCGGGGTTACTGCCTTCGACCCGGTCGCTGAAATCGCCGAGATAACAACCCGCCACGACATCTGGTTGCACGTCGATGCGGCCATGTCCGGCAGCGCCATGTTGCTGCCCGAATGCCGTCACTTGTGGGAAGGCGTTGAAGCGGCGGATTCCATCGCCTGGAATCCGCACAAGTGGATGGGGACAATTCTCGATTGCTCGCTGATGTACGTGCGCGACGTGCAGCACCTGGTGCGGGTCATGTCAACCAACCCCAGTTACCTGCGTTCGAGCGTTGACGATGAAGTCAAGCAGTACCGCGACTGGGGCATTCCGTTGGGGCGTCGGTTTCGTGCACTCAAACTCTGGTATCACCTCGGCATTGACGGTATCGATTCAATCCGCGCGCGTCTGCGACGCGACCTCGACAACGCGCGCTGGTTTGCCGAACTCGTCGCCGGCACCGAGGACTGGCGCGTGCTGGCGCCGGTCGAATTGCAAACTGTCTGCATCCGTCATGAACCTCCAGGGCTCGAAGGCGAAGCTCTCGATCGACATACCCTCGCCTGGGTTAACGCGATCAATCAATCCGGGGCGGCCTTTATGAGTCCATCGATACTCAACGAACGCTGGATGGTGCGGGTCTCGATCGGGGTCGAGGCAACCACCCGGGCGCATATTGAAAAATTATGGGCACTGATTCAGCAACAGGTAATCGAGTCACCTTTTTAACCACATGGGTGGAGTGAAATTCAAAAAGACATTGGCATAAAAAAAGGATACATTACGCGACTTTCATACTCACTAGCACGTAACACAATGGCCAATATCACCTGGAAAATGGAAGACGGTAGCGAAATCAGTGCCGAGGTTAAAGACGGTTTGAACCTGATGGAAGCCGCAACCGCGAATAACGTTCCACACATCGAGGGTGAATGTGGCGGTTGTCTTTCCTGCGCCACCTGCCATGTGTTTGTCGATCCTGAATGGTTTGCAAAAACCGGGGAGATCGATGACATCGAAGACACCATGCTCGAAATGACCGATGTTGAGCGCGAGGACAATAGTCGTCTGAGCTGCCAGATAGTCGCATCGCCGGCGCTGGACGGGTTAGTACTCCACGTCCCCGAACCGGAGTAGATGATGGCCGCTCCAATTGTCATTGTTGGTGCGGGTCAGGCAGCGGCCTCATTTATTTCGCGACACGTAGCGCTTGGCAGCCAACAACCCGTATTGCTGATTGGCGACGAAGCACACCCACCTTACCAACGCCCGCCGCTCTCAAAAAAATACCTGCTCGGAGAACTCGAACGCGAACGCCTGTTTATTCGCCCGCTGGAATGGTATGCAGACCAGGCGGTCGAGTTGCGCTTCGATACCCGCGTGGACGCTATCGATCGCGAGCTTAAGAAAATTGTCACTGCCGACGGAGATGCCATCGAATACGATAAATTGTTGCTGTGCACCGGCGCCAGCGCTCGCAGTCTACCGGCCGATATCGGCGGCACCCTCGACGGGGTGTTTACGCTGCGTAGTATTGCCGACATCGATAAAATGTCGCCCCAATTCCAGGCTGGCCGCAAACTACTTATTGTAGGTGGTGGCTATATCGGACTCGAAGCAGCAGCGATTAGTCGCCAGTTGGGCCTCGAAGTCACGCTACTGGAAATGGCCGATCGTATCCTGCAACGCGTCGCCGCCAAGGAAACATCAAATTACTTTCGTGACCTGCATACCGGACACGGGGTCGACTTGCGGGAGTCGGTTAGCCTAACCAGACTGCAGGGTGAAGACGGTGCGGTCTGCGCTGCGGAACTGGAGTCGGGGGAAGTTATCGATGCTGACCTGGTGCTAGTCGGAATCGGCAGCAGTCCCAATATTGAACTGGCGCAGGCAGCAGGTCTCGATTGCGACAATGGAGTTCGTGTAAACGAAATCTGCCAGACTTCCGATCCGAGTATTTATGCCGCCGGTGACTGCACCAGCTTTGTTCGTAACGGGCAGCAGATTCGGCTTGAATCGGTACAAAACGCTGCTGACCAGGGCGATCTGGTAGCACGTGTATTGGCCGGAGAAGCGGTGACCTATACAGCGCTGCCCTGGTTCTGGTCAGATCAATACGATTGCAAGTTACAAATCGTTGGCCTCAACCAGGGGCACAATAAAACGGTGATTCGTCCCGGCACCGACGCTTCGAGCCAATCGGTCTGGTATTACCGCGATGATGAATTGCTCGCGATCGACGCGATGAACGAACCCAAATCGTACGCTTTCGGCAGGAAAATTATCGAGGCGGGAAAACATCCAACAGCTGCGCAAGTCGCCGATCCGGCAACCGACCTGAAAGCCCTGGCAATGTCTTAGCAACATCCCGACTGAGATCAACGTAAGCCTCAAAGCGCTGCTTGATGTCGCGAACATAGTTGACCGGTTCACTGCCATTGACGTAACCGTAGCGAGCTTTTTTAGCGTACTGTTTTTTTTCAAGCAACAACATCGCCTGCTCGGTGTGCCCGAACCAGCGATCCGGGTCATGCCCCAACTGCCCGGCAAGGCGACGCGCATCCTGTACATGACCCGCACCCGCGTTGTAAGCGGCAAGCGTAAACCAGAGCCGATCAGAAATCACCAGGTCAGCATCAAAACGATCACGCAACCAGTCGAGATACTTGATCCCGCCGCGAATACTGCTGGCGGGATCATTGATGTCTTTGACCCCCATTTCCTTGGCGGTGCGTGGCATTAATTGCATCAAGCCCCTGGCACCGATATGGGATTTCGCCTTGGGATCGAATTTGCTTTCCTGGTACATCTGCGCGGTTACCAGTCGCCAGTCGAATCCATAATGATCAGAATACTTGCGCACCAGTTCATCGTAAGGCGAGATCTGTCCCTTCAAAGCATCGATGATACGACCACGCGCCAGTCGCTGTACCGAGCGTCTATTCTTGAAATACTCCCAGTAGATAAGGTTATAGAACTCGCTTTTGTACATACGTTTGACAAACTCGTTAAGCGCTTGCTTTAGCTCTGGATTACGCTTACGCAACGCAATCGAGTGCGGGACTTCCGACTCTAATGTATGAGCCGAACGCACTGGAATCGACTTGGCAAGTTCGATATCGAGCAAATGTTCATCGGCCATTGTTGCCTTGTACTTGCCGTGCGCTACCTGCTGAATTAAATACTCGGTCTCGACATCATCATCGGTGGCGCGCAGGTTGAAGCCCGCTCCTCCATTTTGCAAGTGGGAGAGGCTTTTCCAGTAATGACTGCGAGAACGCACGGAAATAGTTTGATCATCGAGATCAGCCAAAGAGATTGCGTTATCGTCTTTGTGCACCACGATATGTTGTCGCGCGTAGTGATAGGGGTCGGAATAATCAATTCCAAGCCGACGCTGCAGATCATCAGGTTCAAGAAAACCCATTGCAATGTCGGCTTTGCCTTCCAGCAGCCAGGTCGTTAATTCATGGTAACTCGGTGGCACTACCACCTCCAGACGCAAACCATGATAATCGGCAAACTCGCGCGCAAGCTCATACTCGAATCCCATCAACTCACCACGGTAGAGGAAATAGGAGGCCGCGTTGTTACGCAGCAAGACTCGCAAAACCCGACGTTTCCTGATCTGGTCGAAATCACCGGTAAATTGCTTATCCTGATCCTGGACCTGAAATTCAAGCTGTAAATAACGATTGATTTCACTGACCAGCCGCGGTGCATTTTTACGCACCCCCCAGCCGATATCACGCTGGCTGCTGAAGTTGGTTGCGACCCTGATATCATCGCGAAAAGATTCGTATATTTTGACCAGGTTACTGTCCATAATCGTCGCATCGATTTTGCCGGCTGCCAGGTCATCAAGTACGGTTTCTATTTGAATTCCATCGGGTGTTTCAAGAATTTCAATCTCGGGGTATCGATTATCCTTGAGCCAGGTGAGCGCATGCCAGAAGGTTGAGTCACGACTTACCATGACTCGTTTGCCATTTAAGTCACGTACACGCTGCACTGATTTATTGGTTTTGGCTACGACAACCTGTTCGTTGACGTGATCGACCGGCACCGAGAACGAGATCTTTTCCAGCCGCAGATCATTGATCGTCAGGTTATCGACAATAATATCTCCCAGGCCCGCCTCCAGTGCTGGAATCAGCTTGGAGAAGTTATCGACGATAACCAGTTCCGGGATCAGTCCATGCGACAGCGCAAACTCCTCGGCAATACGTTGCTGCTCGGCCAAAGGTGAGGCTCGACGTGGCAGGTAGTCGGCGCTCGAAAAATCGCGCGTCAGTAGAATACGTAATTTCCCCGAACCCAGGATATCAATGAAGTCGCCATTGAAGGGCCGGGATTCTTCGAGGGTACTATAGCTGCGATTTAGATAAGCCTGCACCGGACTCAGGCAAAGCAAGGCCACGGTAAAAAGCATGAGCTTCGCAATCCCCCGGAAGGGCAATTTTGTCCTGTCTGGTACGGGCATAGTCAAACACTAAAGCGTTTTATCGCCGTTTTGTCAAAACTAAAGCCGTTACCGGGGCGCTCGAAAACGGTAATCATGTCCTCTGCGAGCTCCATAGGCTCGTTGCTCAGTAACTAATACCGGCAATAGTGTAAACCAGCCTTCCGCTGGGTACTTCGACTTCGACCTCGTCACCCAGTTCCCGCTTCAGCAACGATCGCGCCAACGGCGAATCGACACTGATATAACTTTCCTCGTGATCAAATTCGTCGGGGCCAACGATGCGATAAGTCACCACCACCTCGTCCTGATCTTCGAGCTCGACCGTGGCACCAAAAAAAACCTGTTCCGAGGTCGCCGGTTTCTGATCGACAACATTGAGTTCCGGCAGACGTTTTTGCAGGTAACGAATCCGGCGATCTAGTTCACGCAGCTCCTTCTTACGGTAGATATACTCCGCGTTCTCCGAGCGGTCGCCCTCTGCGGCGGCCGCCGACAAAGCCGCGACAACTTCGCGACGTTTCAGCCAGAGCGTTTTTTGCTCGGCCTGCAGCGCCTGCATTCCTTCGGGCGTAATGTAGGGTGATTTTCTGGGACCGGGTGGGCGGTAACGACTCATTAATCTACCAAGCATCGACCCCCCCCGACAGGGGGATTCTATATCACTTTCTGAACTGGGAAATCTGCACTTCGGTGCCGTAGTCCGCAAAATCCCCATCCGAGCGTTTACCGCGAAAACTGCCCCACTCGATGGCGTGGTAATGACTCGGATTCTGTTTATTGACAACCGAGGGTAACGGGCTAACCCTGCAATCAGCCGCGGGGTTAAAGAAAAACGGGATGCTGTATCGCTCCCTCGAATCCATCGCAAGCACGCGGTGAATAGCGGCCTTGTAGATGTCATTGGACCAGACTTGCATCATGTCGCCGGTATTAATAACCATGGCACCCTGGACGGTCGGGATGTCGTACCATAAACCATCCTTGTAGACCTGTAGCCCACTGACCTCGTCCTGCAGTAAAACGGTTAACGCCCCGGCATCGGTGTGATGATGAATACCAAGGTCTGCTATTGCCTGGTGCTCAATAGCCAGGTTTGCCAGTGGATCCTTTATCGGGTAGTAGTTGAGCCGCATAAATCCGGTGTGGTTGGCGGCAAAGTCACGATGCATAAACTCAGCGGGTAAATCGAGACCGATACAAAAGGCTTCGAGCAGCTTCAATGACAGGCTGGTGCAAGCGTCAAAATAGTCTTCCATGGTGGCCTTAAACGCATCCTGATTGGCAGGCCAGCGATTGGATTGACCGTAGATCGGGTCTACCCCGGCACGTGTAAAATCAAAAACTTCCTTTTTATCGCGCTGGTTCTTGGTGAGTTCGTTATTGTAAAAACCCCAGGGATTTTCCTTGTTGCGTACAATATTAAGCTTTTCTTCGTCCGGTAATGCGAACAGGGCGTGGGTCTGTTTCCACACGTCTTCGATTTGTGCGGTCGAAATGCCATGATTGATCACCTGGAAGAAGCCCCAGCTACTAGATGCAGTCGCGATTTTTTCAATTGCGTCGCGGGCTGCGGCGCTATTTGAATCGACCAGAAATTCCGCAATATCGATAATCGGAACCTGATCTACGATCGATGACTGGGGCGCAACCGGATCTTTATCGAGATCTGTGATTTGTGTATCCATAATCCGTCTAACAATAAAGCAGCCCGCCATAGACCGCAACCATCGCGAATATGCAGCGACTACTGGACCAACGCGAAAGGAGTCTTTATGCTTTGCACACACCCATGGTCCCGTGTGGACATTACGTTTAATCTTAGCTAGACCAGTGAACCCTATCGAACCAATGATCGGACCCGAAGATCCCCCGCCATACACGATTATTAATGCGCGGGGTCAGGCTAAAATACTGCTGGTCGGCGATCACGTTAGCAACATCATACCGCGAGCGTTTGAAAATCTCGGTCTCGACGATGCGGTACTCGAACAACATGTTGCTTACGACATAGGTACCCGAAAATTAATCCATCATCTTTCGCAGCACCTTGACGCGCCAGCCGTGCTGGCGGGCTACTCGCGCCTGGTTGTCGACCTCAACCGCAGCCTCGAGGATAACAGCGTAATGCCTGAAATCAGCGACAATGTGGTTATTCCGGGCAATCAAAACATGTCGGACGAGCACCGTAACCAACGCATTCACAGCTTCTACACCCCTTATCGCAAATCCATAGACATGACGCTGCACCGCTTCAGGGAAAACAATGTAGTGCCTGCCTTTATTTCGATACACAGTTTTACACCGGAAATGGCAGGATTCTCGCGCCCCTGGCATGCGGGTATCCTGTGGGACAAGGACCCACGTATTCCACTGCCGTTGATGCAAAACCTGCGCGGTCATACTGACGGATTTAACATCGGCGACAACGAGCCTTACTCGGGCAAACATCCGGCGGATTACACCATCGACCATCATGCCGAGGCCGCCGGGATACCTCATGTTTCGATCGAGATACGCCAGGATCTCGTCAACACCGAAAACGGCGCCGAGCGCTGGGCGACCATTCTGCACGATGCCCTGCGTGACGTTCTGGCTGATCCCGAGCTATACCGGGTCTGGCAATCACTCTAGTCCAGGGGCGGAAAGTGGCCTTGGATCAGGCAGATTGCTCGCTGTAAGACGCGACCGGATCGCCGAGCAGCGCGAGCTCCGGCTCGACTCCGAGCCCCGGCAAACCGGGAGCGCTGAAACAACCATCGACATTTCTAACTCCCTGCCCAGGCGCCGGATCGACGCTGACCATTTCCTGGCAGGACCAGACACCCTGACAGAAAGGCTCGGGAATGGTTTGCGCAAAATGCGCAACTCCAGTATCAGAGATTACGGTGCCGCCAGTATCCATGATCAGCATGGTGATGCCGGTAGCGAGACAGAAATCGCGTAGCCGACGTGCCTTGGTCAGCCCGCCGACACGGTTAATCTTGATATTCACTACCTCGGCGATGCCGTCGCGTTGAATTCGAATAAGATCATCAAACGAATGTAAACCTTCGTCGACACCAATTGGATAGGAGGTTTGCCGGCGCACCTGCGCAATTTCATCAAGGGTTTCGCAAGGTTGTTCGAACCACGTAGTGATTCCCCCAATCGCATTCATCACTGTTATTGCTTCGCGCGGCAGCCAGGCGCGATTAACGTCATAAAAGATGATTTCGCGATCTTGTTCATTGTCAGCTAGCAGGTTGATACGCTGGATATCCGTGTTCACGTTAGCGCCGACCTTACAGGAATGAACGCGATAACCCATGTCCCGGAAGCGCTGTACCTCGTCGAGCATCTGCTGCGGTGTACCCGTTGATACGCTCGACGCAATGGGGATCGGTTCAGGTTCACGTGCCCCGAGTAGTTCACATATCGGTAATCCAGCAGCCTTTCCGGCAATGTCCCAGCAAGCAACATCGAGTGCAGATTTAACGTAGGGGTGTCCGGGCAGCGCAAGATCCATAACACGGTTTATTGCGTCAACTTGTCGCGGGTCCCGGCCCATCAGCAGCGGTGCGAGCTCTGTAATTCCGGCACGGATACCCCTGCCGAAGGCCGGCAGATAGGTCACTCCCCAGGGACAACCCTCACCCCAACCCGAGACGCCCTCGTCAGTATCGATGCGCACAATGGTTGAATCAAGCTGCTCGAACTTGAGCCTGCCACCGGAAAGCCAGTAGGGCTTATGCAACGGCAGGTCGAGCTGCCATACGCTGATTTGATTAATTTTCATGCAGGCTAATTTACCCTTCTATACCTGAGCAGTAAAACGAATTAAATTGACGCGAACGATCGCTTTTACCTATATTCGGGCCCGGGATTGCTCCTATTCCCTAAACCCAATCAAACCTGGAAACAAGCCGATCATGTATGTACCCAGTCACTTCAGCGTTACCGAAACAGAAGAGATCTTCTCGTTTCTGGGCGCCAATGCCTTCGGCCAGCTGATTTCGGTCGCCGATCATCGTCTAACCGCCTCGCATCTTCCCTTCCTGGTTGCCGATGATCGCAAGCATTTACACTGTCACCTGGCACGACAAAACCCGCACTGGCAAACGCTTGAAGACCAACAGGTACTGATTACCTTCCAGGGACCGCATGATTACATCTCGCCGAGCTGGTACCAGACGTCCGGCGTGCCGACCTGGAACTACCAGGCCCTGCACATCTACGGCCGCTGCCGAGTCTTCGAAGAACCCGGAGCAATTGCAACCGTGGTCGAAGCCCTGAGCGCGCGCTACGAATCGGGTTTTGACAAGCCCTGGGAACCTGAGTATCGAGACGCCATGCTCAAGGCCATCGTCGGCGTCGAAATTGAAATCGAAGAATTGCAGTGCAAATACAAACTCAGCCAGAACCGGCCGGCCCAGGACCACCAGCCGGTTATCGACAAGCTGGATGAACTGGGGTCAGAGTCACTGGTTCAGGCCATGCGCAAAGCCCTGCTATAACTCTCCGGCTTCCTCGAGCACCTTGCGCGCGACGCGGAAACATTCCAGCGATTGCGGCACTCCACAATAAATTCCAACCACGTGAATGATGGCGCGAATCTCTTCCTTGCTGACGCCATTGTTAAGTGCACCACGACAATGGATTTCCCATTCGTGCATCTTGCCGAGTGCGCCTATCATCGCCAGGTTCATCATCGAACGCGTCTTCGGCTCGATGACTTCATCACCCCAGCCGAAGCCCCAGCACCAGGCGGTCATCGTTTCCTGGAACGGACGCGTGAAATCGTCGGCCGCGGCCAGGTTCTTTTCAACATACTCCGCGCCGAGTGTGCCCTTGCGCTTGGCCAGACCCTTTTCAAATAAATCGTTGTCCATCATTGCTCCTCAGTTATTAGAATACCCTCATGCCGGCTTACGAACCGATACGTCGGACCGCGGCATCTATTGCAAGTGTGGTAAAATTGCTAACGCCTTAGCTTCGGTTGTAATGGATTGCGGGTCAAGCCCGCAAAGACGCATTAAGTCAGTCTTCAGATCGTGGTAACAGATTCTGCGGGTCGTAGACACATTGTTCAACGATTACCGCTCGTCTTGGTTCGCCCATGACCAGCACCTCGAACTCGGTTCCGACGCGGTTTAGCTCGGGTTTGATATAGGCGAATGCGAGATACCTGCCCTGGTCGTAGCCATAGCCGCCCGAGGAGACCTGCCCGACCGGAGTGCCGTTATGCCACACCGATTCCGACCCCAGTGGATCGCTTTGCACAGCATCGGCTGCAGGTTCATCGAGCTGCAGGTAGGCGAGCACCCAGCGTGAAGCTGGTATGAGCGATTCTTCTGCACCTTGGAATCCGCCCTCACGCGCAAAGCGTGTCACATCACCTTCGCTTATCGTAACCTCGTTGGTGATTTCCGACCCGGAACGATAGGCTTTCTCCATGCGCACCGCGTTCAGCGTGGCGGATCCAATATGCACCATGCCCTCACTCTGTGAGGTCGAGACCAGCGCGCTGTAGACATCGAGCATGCCGGCCATCGGCACGTGCAGTTCCCAACCAAGTTCGCCGGTATAGGTGACGCGCATGGCGCGCACCTGGTCGACACCGGCAACGCTGATGTGCTGGCTCGACAGCCAGCGAAAATTGGCGTTATCCAGGGCGGCGTCGCTACATTCGCTGAGAATCCGGCGCGCGGCCGGACCGGCCAGCATGATGACACCGTAATCTTCCGACACATTGTTAAAGGATACTTCCTCGCCTGTACGAACCTCTTCTTCCATCCAGTTCAATAACGCCGCCTCGCGCACTGCCGCGTAAACCATGTAGTAGTGATTGTCGCCAAGCTTGACGATGGTGGCCTCGCCTTCGATACGCCCGTTTTCCATGACCAGGTAAGTCAGTGTGACACTGCCCTTTTTTTGCGGAACTTTATTCGACTGGATTCGATCGAGATAAGTCTCGGCATCGACGCCGCTAATTTCGACCTTAGCAAATGCGGTCAGGTCGGCAATACCAGCATGCGCGCGCATACCGCGTACCTCGTCGCCGATAATGTCGAATAGATCGCTGCGCCGGAAACTCTCGATGTGTTTTTGTTCGACACCGGCAAGCGCGAACCAGTAGGGGCGTTCCCAACCATAGACGTCCTCGTAAACGGCACCCTTACCTTTCAAGGCCTGGTAAAGCGGTGATAGCTTCGAGTGCGAGGGTCGCAGGTCGGGCCGATCCAGGTGCGGGTATGGAATCTCGTGGCGCAGCAGGTAATCCTCCTTGGCCTTGTTGATGCGGTAATCATCGTCGATGCGTGCACCGAAACGGCGCGGGTCGAAACTACGCATCGAGACGTCGGCAGCGCCGTGCACCATCCATTGCGCCAGGTATTTACCCGCCCCGGGGCCCCAGGCGATGCCAACCTGCGAACCACAGCAAAGCCAAAAGTTCTTCACCCCGGAAGGACCCAGCAGCATGTTGCCATCGGGCGGATGTGTAATCGCCCCGTGCACAACACTCTTGATGCCCTTGTCCGCCAGGATCGGCATACGTTCGAGTGCGTTTTCGAGCCACGGCATGATACGGTCGTAATCCGGCTCGAACAGCTCATTCTCCGATTCCCACGGGGTGCCGTCATCCCAGACCGAGGCGGCGTTCGCTTTTTCATAGATCCCGATCAACCCGGACTTCTGCTCCATGCGGATGTAGCCAGAAACCTGCGAGTCGTCGCGGATCACCGGCAATTCTTTTTCGAGTTGCTCGAATTCGGGTACGGTATCGGTGATCAGGTAATGGTGCAGCATGTTCGCGATCGGCAGGTCGAGTCCGACCCATTCCCCGACCTGGCGTGCATAGGTGCCTCCCGAGTTGACCACATGCTCGGCTTCGATATCACCCTGCTCGGTATGCACCACGAAGGTATCGCCGATGCGGGTGATGCCGGTAACCCGATTTTGCCGGATTACCGTGCCACCCATCATGCGCGCGCCTTTCGCCATCGCGAAGGCAACCCCGGCCGGATCGACATGCCCGTCGTGCGGGGTGTAGAGCGCGGCCATAACCCCGTCGAGATTATAAAATGGGTGTAGCTCGGCGATACGCTCGGGTCCGACGATTTCCATTTCATGCCCGAGACCCTTACCGACCGAGAGGGTG
>CALJYH010000097.1 GCA_937984095.1 uncultured Gammaproteobacteria bacterium
TGGACTGGGGTAAAAAATTCTGGCCGAGGATGTACGCTCTCGTCGATAGGATTCGAGCACATGACGCGGCCAAAGTCTTTCCATTTGAAAAAGGTTTAAAACCCAATAGCAATAGAAAAAGAGGCGCAGTTATTTTATAAACCCCAGTGTCCGATCCTGGCCGAAAATCGAAGTTCTCGACATACTCACGAGAGTCTGTTTATGATATTCGCTGCATCGCCAGGCTTACGATATGCCTGCCCTTTGCAAACCCACCCTTAACCGTTTTGCATCACCCTCGTATTTAAACGGATATCTGGCTATTACAAAATCATCCCAACTTTCGGGCTCATTTGTGTCCAAATCGCTAAGCAGTGCTTTAGCTTTCCCAAGGAATAATTCAGTTTCGTTTTTTGCTTCGGAGCCGTTCCCCAGCTGACCAAAGCTTGCAGCCAAAAACGCGTGCACAAGAGCATTAGGGCTCGATAACGATTTCAATGCCTGAATGGCCTCGTCATATCTTTCCGCTATATACTCGATTTGCCCTACGAACCATTGATAATTCGCCAGGGGGTTGTATTCGAGCGCCTCGTTTAGTCGTTCCAAACCTTTATCCGGATTTCCGGTCAAAGCCTCCCACCTCGCGTAATGAACCATCGCATCCGTATTGCTAGGATTTAGCGAGAGTGCACGTTCAAAATGCGAACGCGCCAGATCATGCTCGGACCGAAATAAATTGGCAATTCCCAGTGCGGTATGCGTGAGACTGTCATTTTCATCTAACGCGACAGCTTTATCCGCGTGCTCGTAAAGGCGGGAGAAACTCTCCTCGTGAGAATCACTCCAGATGTTTAAACCTTCCCTAAAGTAAGCCTGGGCTAGCCACGCATGAGCGCACGCATATTCGGGATCAATCGAAATTGCCTGATTAAAAAGTTCCAACGCTTTCTTATTGTCCTGAGGCGTCCATTTGTAAAAATGATCAAGTCCCAGCACAACACAGTCGTATGCGGCTAAACTGGAAGGCGTTTTTCTTTTGGCGTGTTCGTGATCGGCATGTCTTAATTTGCCTATTAATGTAGTCGCGATGACTCTGACTACTTCATCCTGAACAGCAAATACATCCTCGAGATCCCGATCGTAGCGATCCGCCCAGACATGAGCACCTGAAGTTGCATCTATTAATTGGGCCGTAACTCGAACCCGCTGTCCCGATTTTCGAATACTGCCCTCGAGTACATATTTAACCTTGAGCTTTTTTCCAATTTCGACGATATCGATTGATTGACCTCGAAATGCGAACGATGAGTTTCTGGCAATCACAGATATATCCTTGAAATGAGATAGCTCCGTAATGATGTCTTCGGTGATCCCGTCAGAAAAATAATCCTGTTCTGGATCACCGCTCATATTCTCGAATGCAAGAACAGCAATTGAGGATTTTTCGGAAACTGGGGTTACGCCAGAAATGCTCGCTGTGTTACCTACAGGGGACCAGCGATAAACATGCACTGGATTAGAAATGTTTTTAAAGGTCTCCGTACCTCCATCAACAAAATCGATCTCCAACCGGCCAGCGAGCTGTTCCTGCACTGCCGCAGAGATACATATTCCCCCTGGTTCAGCTGCAGCTTCGAGGCGTGCTGCCAGGTTAACGCCATCACCATATATTTCGCCGCGATCTTCCAATACCTCGCCAATATTCAAGCCAATACGAATCTGAACCCTCTCGCCATCCTCTAATTTGACGTTTTGATTAGTAATTTCTTTTTGAATTTCGATAGCGGTTTGGGCGAGTTTCAAAATACTCGAAGACTCTGCAAGAATAGCATCGCCCGCATATCGCAATACTTTGCCGCCATTGCTTGTTATCTTTTCGCTGACCTGATCTAGTAGCTTCATCACTCGATCATGCATGCCGACTTCATCGCGCTCGATCAGGCTGCTGTATCCAGCGACATCGGCATAAAAAATTGCGGTCAACTTATGCTTTGAGAATTGTTCGCCCATCACAAAAGCATACCGGAAAAAGCAATTTCTAGTACAGGGCTTACCGTGGCGGTAATCTCTCGATCTAGTACCTTCTAGATGGTAATCATGGTATATCGGGCGTCCGCTTGTGGCCGTTTCCAGCAGCCTGACTAGGTTATTCCAGCGTCTCCTTTGGAGAAAACTTTAGAATGCGCTCTTCCATTGCTCGGTATCGAGGAACCATCGTTCCTCATAAATCTTATCACCTTTGAATTTGAACAGGACAGATAGCTGGGAGTCTGCAATCTTCTCGGACTTCCACTCAACGATCGAGACAACTTCATTTCCCCCTTCGATTTGACGTAGCCCAGTGATTTCGAAACCTGGTGGAAGAATCTCGCTAAGACCATCCAGTGCCGCTCGAAAGGCCTGCCGTCCCTCCAGGACATCGGCCTGTCCCGGCATAATGAATGTCATATCCTCAACGTAGTCGCTCACTAAAGTATCAAAATCTCCGGCGCCTACCGCTTCCCAACCCCGTTGTACTATATTTGCTAAATTCATCGCTTTGCTCCTCCTAATATCGGCTTATTTTTCTTGCTATGTGCTCGTCTACCAGTTTAATTAACACGACACGAGATCACGTTATCATATTTTTTTTTACATTTACTCTTTAAATTGTGCCAGAAGTAGAAGTTAAGGAGCAAATTCTAAGCGTCCGCTGCTGGCGATAGCGGAAGCTCAGGTCGCCAATCTTAAGTGTCTGCTTTTGGTGTGTTTGTGTTGGGAGTTCGATTCTACCCCTGCACCATTCTTCTTGTTTTTCAAACAGTTACTCTATGGGGGGCACGATATGAAAACCAAAACATACCCCGAAATCGGCTTTATTGGGCTGTGCGACTTCATCGATGGCAAGAACAATCTGGGGATCAACCGACTCATTGGTCGGAGGTTTACCCACAGGGCACTTCGTAAGTCTCCCCGGGCCCATCAATCATCCGTATTTTCTTTTGACGCCAGCCTAAATAAATCTTGTATCCACAGCTTCTCGGTTTAAGATTTTCGGTACCCGATTAAATCAGCCAACAGGCCACTAGAATTGTCCCGGTTTTCACTTCCCGTCGAGGAATGTCTCGACAACCTGAAACGACATCTGTTCGAGCGTGATGAGGTGATTCTGCAAGCACCGCCGGGTGCAGGCAAGACAACGCTGGTTCCGCTGGCACTGCTCGGTGAACCCTGGCTTGCCAACAAAAAGATTCTGATGCTGGAACCCAGGCGGATCGCGACAAAGACCGCCGCTATGCGCATGTCTAGCCTTTTAAACGAAACACCAGGCCAGACCGTCGGTTATCGCATGCGCCTGGAATCGAAAGTCAGCAGTCGTACCCGCATTGAAATAATCACTGAGGGCGTGCTAACCCGGATGTTACAGCGCGATCCGTCACTGGAGGATGTCGGGCTGGTGATATTTGACGAATTTCATGAACGCAACCTGGATTCTGATCTGGCGCTCGCGCTGTGCCTCAAAGGTCGTACCTTGTTTCGCAGCCAGGCCGATGTGGGCAATACCAGCCTGAAAATTCTCGTGATGTCGGCCACGCTGGATAGTGAAAGCATTGCCCGGATACTGGGTAATGCGCCCATTGTTACCAGCGTGGGAAGGCTTTACCCCGTAGAAATAATTTATGGCCACGCCAGGCAGGCAACTGAAAACATTGTCGATCGCGTGATCGCGACTATCAAACAGGCAATTGAAGACGACCCGGAGAGTAGCCTGCTGGTTTTCCTGCCGGGCCAGGGAGAAATTCGACGCACCACCGAGACGCTGGTTGAGTGGTTGGTCGCGAAAAAGATCAGGGACGTTCACCTGCGCCCCCTGTACGGCAATCTGTCGATCGAAGATCAACAACTGGCGATCGCACCCTTGTCTGGCAAGCAATCAAAAGATCGCAAGGTGGTGCTGGCCACTAATATCGCCGAATCCAGTCTTACCATCGAGGGTGTTGATGTAGTTGTCGACTCCGGTCTCGAACGCGAATCCAGATTTAACCCGGCGACAGGAATGAGTGGTTTGCATACCACAAAGATTTCAGATGCATCCAGCCAGCAACGGGCGGGCCGCGCCGGTCGGCTCGGACCTGGCAAATGTTATCGACTCTGGTCGGCCGAGCAGCAACAACAACTCGCAGCACAGGGTACCGCTGAAATTTTGCAGGCCGACCTCGCGCCCCTGGCGCTGCAATTGTTGGACTGGGGCGTGGGTGATCCAACTGAACTGATATGGCTCGACCCACCCCCCCGGGGGCACTGGCAACAGGCCCTGAGTCTGCTCGAACTGCTTGGCGCACTGGAGAGGAAACCAAATGCCCCTGTGCTCAGCGCTCATGGGCGAGCTATGACCGCGCTGCCAGTGCATCCGAGACTCGCACATCTGCTGTTACGGGGCATCGAATTCAACTTCGTCTGGCCTGCGGCGCTATTAGCCAGCCTGTTATCCGATCGCGATCCATTTACTCAGCCGGATATCAGCGATCGGCTCGATATCCTGCTGGGAGAAACGTCCTGTCCGCCACAACACAAACATTGGTCAGAGCGGACCAGGCAACTTGCCCGTCAGCTGGAACACCAGTTAGTCAAACTGAAATTACCAAAGCCCGAAACTCGTTATTTACTTCGAATCAACCAGGTACCAGGATTGTTACTGGCCTGCGCCTACCCAGACCGAATCGCCCGCAGGCGCCATTCGGGCGGCTACCAACTCGCCAATGGCCGCAGCGCGAGTCTCGCGAGCGAGCATCGCCTGGGCAAAAACCGTTGGCTGGCCGTCGCGGAAATTAGCGGAATCGCGGGAGGCAGGGGTGACGTGATTCGCTCAGCGGCAGTACTCGACGAGTCACTTTTTGATACGGCCCTGAGCGACCAGGTTGCTGATGAAACCGTCGCTGAGTGGAACAAAAAGTCGAATCGATTTATTGCCGAATCGCAGCTGAAAGTCGGGGCCCTGGTGTTGCGTAAAAATGACCTGGAGAAAATTCCACTGGGTGTCAAAAACGAGGCTTTGATTCGATATCTGCAAGAAGAAGCGCTCAAGCCGTTGCCCTGGCGCACCGAGCATCATCAGTGGTGTGCCCGTGTTTGCCTGCTGCGTTCGGTTGATACCGAGTCGGCATGGCCTGACGTCAGCCAGGAAGCACTGCTTGCCACACTCGATAACTGGCTGGCACCTTTTCTCGACCCTGTGAGCAAGTTACAGGACCTAAGAAAACTCGATCTGACCCAAATTCTGCAGGCGCATCTACCCTGGGCCTTGCAACAGCGCCTCAACGAACTTGCACCTGTTCGCCTGAGCGTGCCATCCGGTTCATCGATTGTTATCGATTATCTGCAGTCTCCACCGGTGCTGGCGGTCAAACTGCAGGAAATGTTTGGCAGCGAGCAAACCCCCACTATCGCGGATGGAAAGGTGGCACTGGTGGTGCACCTGCTATCTCCCGCTGGTAGACCGCTGCAAATTACACAGGATCTGGCCGGTTTCTGGCGCTCCTCTTATCACGAGGTGAAAAAGGAAATGAAAGGACGTTATCCCAAACACCCCTGGCCCGATAATCCACTTATCGCGACCGCTACCCGTAAAACCAGGAAAAAACAGGGTGAAAGTTAACTGGGAAATAGGGGGCAGCAAACCAAATTCAATGTATTCACAGGCTCCTAAGTAGCCTGTTTCCCTATCCAGTTCTATTCTAAACCGTGCCGCTTGCGCTGTATTGCCTATGGCTAGGCTACCTTGAGGGCTTCCATTTGGCTCGCGAGGTACTCGTCGTAGCTACCCTGGAAATTGATCATCTTGCGATCCTTGATTTCTATCACGCGAGTTGCCAGCGAAGAGACGAATTCACGATCGTGGCTGACAAAAATTACCGTGCCATCGTATTTGGCGAGCGCCTGGTTGAGCGCTTCGATCGACTCCATGTCGAGGTGATTGGTGGGTTCGTCCAGGATAAGCACGTTCGCTTCCGACATCATTAATTTGCCGAACAGGAGTCGGTTTTTCTCGCCGCCCGAGCACACCCTGGCTTTCTTTTTATAATCATCGGCGGTAAACAGCAAGCGCCCGAGCATGCCTCGAACCATCAGGTCGTCGTGTTTGGGCTTGCGCCACTGCGACATCCACTCAAATAGCGTCAGTTCGCAATCGAAATCGGGGCTACTGTCCTGGGGACAGTAGGCGCGGGATGCGTTTTCCGACCATTTTACTGTGCCCTGGTTGGCGTTGAGTTCACTCATCAGGCAGCGTAGAAAGGTGGTTTTACCGGTGCCGTTTTCGCCAATGACGGCCAACCTGGCGCCTGCTTCCAGAATCAGGTTGCCGTCGCAAAACAGGGTTTCGTCGTCGAAGCCGTGGGACAGGTTTTCGAGAACCACTGCCTGGCGATGCAGTTTCTTTTCCTGCTGGTAGCTCAGAAAAGGCGTTCTGCGGCTGGATGGCTTGACCTGGTCCAGCTTGATTTTCTCCATCTTCTTGGCGCGCGAACTGGCCTGCTTGGCCTTGGAGGCGTTCGCCGAAAAGCGATCGACAAACTGCTGCAACTCAGCGAGTTCGGCGCTCTTTTTCGCATTCGCGTTTTGCAGCTGTTCACGAATCAGCGATGAA
>CALJYH010000098.1 GCA_937984095.1 uncultured Gammaproteobacteria bacterium
GAGTTCGACCTCGATATTCCGCGTGAAATGAGCATGGTCTACATCGATAAGGATTTGTTTCGTATCGCGGTCAACAACCTGCTGACCAATGCGATCAAGTACAGCAAGCCCGGTGGCAAAGTCAGCATGAGCGCCTCGGAAAACGAGGACAGCATCGAAATCGTAGTCAGCGATGAGGGTTATGGCATCGCCGAGACCGATGTAAAACAGATATTTAATAAATTCTTCCGCTCCACCGATGACAACATAAGAAAGCAGACCGGACATGGCCTGGGCCTGTCGTTAGCCCGCCAGATAGTGTTAATGCACCACGGCGACCTGACCTGTAGCAGTGAGCTCGGCAAGGGCAGTCGCTTTGTAATCCAGCTGGAGAAAGTTTCGACACAGATTATGGATGCCGCGTCATGAGTAAAATTTTAATCGCAGACGACGAACCGCATGTGCTGCGGGTACTGAAACTCTCGCTCGAGAAAGAAGGCTATGCGGTGGAAACCTGTGCCAACGGTAAGGAGGCTCTGACCCGGCTCGAACAGGAACATCCCGATATCCTGATTACCGATATCCAGATGCCGCTGATGACCGGCGAAGAATTATGTCGGCATATCAAGCAGCATATGCCCGAACGCAAATTCCTGATTTTCGTGCTCACTTCGCGCACCGAAATCGAACACCGCGAGTGGTCACGCGATATCAACAATTTACTGTTTCTCGAAAAACCGGTCAGCATCCGCAACCTGCTGGAAAAAATCGAGGGTTACTTTGCCGGAGCGACCGATAGTTGGAGGGTATCCTGATGCATGCCGTGCCTGACAGCAGCGTTCATTTTGATCATTATCTCACCCTGCTGAAAGGTTTTTGCCCGGGCGTGCGCGCTATGGTCGTGTTCGATCATGAGCAAAGTTGCATTTGGCAGGACAGCAGTAGTCTCCTTGATCTGGATCAGGTGGTACCTCAGTTGGAGGCATTCCGTGCAGGCGAGAGCGTTGATGTAAATGTAGCGCTCGACGATAGCGCCGGACTCGAGCTGATCAACCTGAAAAACACTCACGGAGAAGTAGCGCTAACCCTGGGTTTCGAGGTTGCAGACAAGACTGCACAAGTGGCGGCGAACCAAAATATCAGCCTGCTGAATGAATTCCTGCTCGCCGACTACGAACAAAGCCAGGCGCTGGCCAGCAAGGAAAACGAGCTCAACCATATGACCGACGAGCTCACCCGGCGTTACGAAGAACTCAACCTGATCTACAAGGCCGAGGACCAGGCGATCAATATTTACCATGGACGCGAACTGTTGCGACAGCTGGTGATGAATACCTCGCGCTTCCTCAACGTCGACATCATTTTCCTCTACATCGCGGGCAAGAATATCGCGATGCATAAATACAAGAACGATAACCCGCTGTTCGAATCGGACAAGCTGTTTGACTACCTGCGGGACTCGATTTTCCCGTTTCTCGAAACAGAGCAACAATCCCTCGTCATCAACCATATCGATGACGCCGGAAAGTATAATTTCACCCAGAATACGCCGTACAAGCATGTCGTCAGCCCGGTCGTCAACGCCGATAGTCAGGTCATCGGGTTACTCGCGATTGCAAGCCAGAATTTCAGTGTCGATTTTTCCAATAGCGATCGAAACCTGCTAGACGTGATGTCGAAAAAGGCGTCCAAGATCGCCCAGTCCCATTTCGATCCACTGACCGGGCTTGAAAACAGCAACAGCTTTGAACTCCTCATCAAGGATTTGCTGAAAGAATCGAGGGGTACGGATTTTAATCATGCCATCGCCAACGTCGATATCGATCGAATGGCGGTAGTGAACGATATCAGCGGCCGTGATGTGGGTGATCTGCTGATCAAGAAAGTAGGACAGAAACTCGCCAGCATGGTTCGTTCGCGCGACGTGGTGGCACGTATCGGTAGCGACAAGTTCGGCGTGTTACTGGAAAACTGTGACCTCCCGACTGCACAAATCGTCATGAAAAAAATGGCCCATGCGGTTTCCGCGATGGACTTCGAATGGGAGGGCAAGGCGCACGATATCAGTGTCAGCATCGGCATCGCACCGATCACTGTCGAGACGCAATCGGTGACCAGCCTGATGAACGCTGCCGAAACCGCACGTAACCTGAGTAAGGAACGCGGTCGAAATACCATCCATGTGCTCGACCTGGAAGACAGTAATTTACTGGAGCGCAAGGAGCAGATTCGATGGGTTGGACAGATTCAATCGGCGCTGCGTGAAAATCGCTTCGTGCTGTATGCGCAATTGATCGAGCCATTAGCGATAAAAACCGCTAAGCCGCATTACGAAATTCTGCTGCGCATGCGGGATGATGATGGCAGTGTGATCCCACCAGGGAAGTTTCTGCCCGCCGCTGAAAGCTTTTACCTGATGTCGTGCATCGATTACTGGGTAATCGACAAGACTTTCAGCGAGCTAGCCGATCATATAGGGAAATCCGGGCAGAGATGCCAGGTCTCGATTAACCTGTCGGGACAGTCGCTGAACGACCCGATCGGTTTCGCTGCTTTCATCGGCAATAAACTCGAACAACATGAGCTGGACGCGAGCGATATCTGCTTCGAGATTACCGAATCCGCCGCGATCGCCAATATCGACGATGCCCGCCTCTTTATCGACCAGGTCAGCACTTATGGCTGCCAATTTTCGCTCGACGATTTTGGCACTGGTCTCAGTTCCTTTGCCTATCTCAAAAACCTGAAAGTCAATTACCTGAAAATCGACGGCGGCTTTGTCACCGACATCGTCACGGACCTGGTCTGCGAAAGCATGGTCGCGGCGATCAACCAGGTGGGGCACGCGATGCAGTTGCAAACCGTCGCCGAATTCGTCGAAAACGATGTGATCAGGCAAAAGCTCGTCGAAATCGGCGTCGATTATGGGCAGGGTTATGGTCTCGGCAAACCTGCTCCATTTGTCGAAATCTTGTCCGCCCTGCCGAGCTCCAAATCGAAATCGGCGTAATTAACCGTGTCGGACGCAATTGTAGTCAGTATTGAAGACGGCTTGAGTCCGGAAACGGTCACTAAAAACCGGGTCGGGGCCATGACCCACCTGTTTCCTCGCGGAAATCTAACCGAACCCGAATTGCTCAAGGCGTTAAGCGCTGCAGTCGTCGAAAGCATCGATAACCAGGAAGTGCAGTTGATCATCGACATGGTGAGTGTATCCCTGGTAAATAGCAATGCCCTCCAAACCCTGTTTAACCTGCGCCAGGACCTGGTCAGGGCCGGCGGCTGGTTAAAAGTTACCAATGCCAAGCCCTTGATTCGAGACATATTCCTGGTTACCGGCCTGGACCAGGTCATCGATATCGTTAACAGTTTCAATATCGATAAAACCGAGGTGGCGAGGCCTAAAACAAACAGCAGTGAGGGCATCCGTATGGGTGACCTGCTGGTTAACAAGGGGCTGCTAACCAAGGAGAAAGTCGAAGAGGCAATCCAGCTGCAGAGGAAAAGCGGCAAACGTATCGGGCAGATTATCGTCAGCAAAGGCTGGGTCAGCGAAGACGTTTTACTGACCGCGCTCGGTGAACAGCTGGGGATACCACATATTGTCATGCGCCAGGGGCTGGTCGACCAGGACGTATTTACCCAGCTCGATTTCGAGGTATCTCAACGGCTCAAGGTGGTGCCGATGTTCCTGGTGCACGGCGAGCTCACACTGGCGACATCGGATCCGCAGGCGATCGCCAGCTTCAGCGAAATCGAAACCATCCTGCAGGAGTACCTTTCCGAATATGGCAACATCAAGGCGTTGCCGGACAACGATATGCTCGTGATTGAAGACCTGCCATCATTTCTCAACAAAATGGAAACGCTGCTCGGTGAAATCGATCGCGAGCCAAAACAAATCATGATAGAGGCCAAGATCCTCGAGATCACACTCACCGA
>CALJYH010000099.1 GCA_937984095.1 uncultured Gammaproteobacteria bacterium
AAGGTGGTCGATGTCATTTCAAAGGGTGCGGCCGGTTCCTGGCAAATGGAAAACCGCGGTACCACAATGCTTAATGACGAGTTTGAATTTGGCTTTGCGGTCGACTGGATGCGAAAAGATCTCGCCATTTGCCTCGAAGAAGCCGGGCACAACGGTGCCGAGTTGCCGGTAACTCGTATCGTTAACGACTTTTATGGGGAAGTGCAGGAGATGGGCGGTGGTCGTTGGGATACATCAAGCCTGATTCGGCGGTTAACGCGTAACCAGTAATTTCTCAACTTCTTTTGAAAGAGGGCTAAGGCATTAATGAGGGGGATGACCTTTATTGATTCAATTTGATCGAAGAGAGAAATGTAGTATTCCAGGCGATTTTTTTAAAATTTTCTGAAATTTTTTTAAAATAAATAAAAATTAACAAATTTTATAAAAATCAATAGCTTATAGAGACAAATTAAGCAAAAAAGTCAGAAAGTTGCTCCATATACACTGTTTTTACAGCCGTTTATCGATTTTTAACTGGTATTTTGTGATTTATGTCCTATATTTATAAACGTGTTAAAGGTTAAGAACACCTAACCTCTCTCACGATGTCCTCCTTTGGTTATAATTGTCGATTACGACATTTTGGCTGGTCTCACGACCAGCCATTTTTTTTGCCCGTATCGCATTAGATTCCTGCTCAGAAACTGCAATCCTGGTATTTATTACTGACCTGGAAATTAACAGGTGGTTGGGATGGGGTTACCGCCGATAAACAGAATATAACCGGCACAACCAAAATATGGTTACAATCCCCCAGTCAGGTCACCAAGGCCTGGTTTAGCGTTAAACACGGTTAGTCCCGGGGAGGGGAATATGCGTGCCTGGAAATGCGTAACCTGGGGTGGACCAAACCACCTGGAGCTGGGTAGTGTGTCCGATCCCGAATGCGACGCCGGGCAGGTAGAAATTACCGTCAACGCCTGCGGTGTAAACTTTGCAGACTTGTTGCTAATTTCAGGGCAATTTCAGCTGCGACCCGAACTTCCATTTGTCCCGGGTATAGAGGTTGCCGGGAGAATCACACGGGTTGGAGTGGATTGTGAAATGTTTAGCATCGGTCAAAAAGCCGCAGCTTACGTAAAGCATGGCGGATACGCGGAAAAGGTCGTCGCACCGATTAGTCAGGTTACTCCAATTCCCGAATCAATTTCGTTATCCGTTGCCGCTGCTTTCCCGGTTTCTTATGGATCCGCGCAACTCGCACTTGATCGGGCCGGATTGTCTGCCGGTGAAGTCGTTGTTATTGGTGGTGCTGCAGGTGCTGTTGGCACGGCTTGTATAGAACTGGCCAAGCAACGCGGTGCGGATGTAATAGCCTGTGTTGGCGACAATGCAAAGGAAGCAATAGCTCGCGCCTGTGGCGCAGATCACATTGTTTCATCCCATTCCCGGCGTCTTTACGAGGATTTACGCGAAATCGCTCCAGACGGGGTAAATGTGATCATCGATCCGGTAGGCGGAATCTTTTTTGAAGAATCGCTGCGAGCCCTGGGCTATGGTGGCCGGGTCATTTCGCTAGGATTCGCTTCCGGTAAAATACCGAGCATCCGCGTGAACCACTTTCTGGTCAGGCATCAAAGCCTGGTGGGCTCATCATTCGGGCTCACCTGCGTCAAGGACCCCGATCGAATATCCGCAAAATGGCCGCTGTTGGCGGAAATGCTGGAAGCCGGCCATATCAATCCCAGAGTCAGCCAGACAAGGTCGTTTGCAGAACTCCCAAAAGCCCTGCAGATGTTGAAAGATCGCAAGGTAGCAGGGCGTATCGTTATAAGCTGAAGCCGATGGCTTCACAGGACTGGAATATAAAGGTCGGTCGAGAACTGATTGCCATCGGTGATCCTGGTTGCATCGCCAAGGTAGATTTCAAGTGCGGGCCGCGTGTTGTCGAGCTTGATCTTATGCATGCGGCAATGACTGTGTAATGCATACCATCCGAGAGGAAGAAAACCGAGGTCACCGCGCAGTGTCATTTTAAAATATACCCCGCCCTTAAATTCGTGCCGCTTGTAATTCGACAGCGGGGTACTATTGCCGACCGGAACGGCAACCTCTGCCTGGTACTGTGATGCCATTGGATCGAATTGATGATACAGGGTTAATGCAAGGCCAACCTTATCGACCCCGATGGCCTGCAACGTTTCGATGCTCGATCGGCGTGCTTTCTCGAGTTGACGCAGATTTCCATTGCACGGAATTGACCAATAGTTGAAAGCCTCCAGCTCTTCGCGCCCGATAAACTCAACTTCGGGGTGTGGCGAGGCCGGATTCATATAACCACTCAGCAGCGCCAGGCCGAGTTCATAGTCGCGCTCGATCGTCGGCGCCATTCGCGGCGCCATGAATCGAAACAGGAACGGCATACTTCCGTTCATTTCCCAGCTTACCAGGGTGCTTCCATCCCGGGCTTCGAACCCCCAGTTGACCTGGTTCACCGACTTGAACGGGCGTAAAAATTCGATTTGCTGCTTGATGCTGGCGCCGGGCTTTATTTCAAGGTGCGTCAGCTTACCGGCACCGACTATCTTGCCGTCCCAGCTGTAAAATCCATTTTCTTCCGCGTAGTTTTCGCTATAGGTGATTTTGGTCTCGGGCTCGTGCATCAACCACGGGCTCCATTCGGGCCAGGATTTGAAATCCACGATCGTGGCAAAAACCGAATCCAGCGGTGCGTCAATCTCGAGGCTTCGCCTGGCCTGAAAATTACCGTCAAGGGTCGCGAGGTAGATCAGTGCAGCGAGCAGGATGGCAACGACGACGCCAAGAATTATCCACATGTATCGACTCCGGTTTCAGCAGTTTGTTGTCTGCATTGTGTGCGTATCAGCCAAAGGAACAGGGCGGCAGAAATGCCGGCGGAACTAAAAATCATACACATCACGATAATCTGGTAACGCGCCGCGATCAGTGGCGAGGTACCTGCCAGAATCTGGCCGGTCATCATGCCGGGCAACGATACCAGGCCAACCGCCAGTAATGAATTCGTGATTGGAATCAGTGCTGCCTGGAACGCGGTACTGCGAGCCCGTGCGTAGTCGTTATGATGTCCCAGCTCGCTGTAAAGACGCTCACCGGCCAGACTTACGCTATTCATCGAATTGGAAAAAATCATCCCGGCAAGCGGGATCAATATTGCTGGCTGGTACCAGGGCTCGGCGTGCAGAACTCCCTGGCTAATCAACACCAGGTTGAAGACACCGCCCACGGCGATTGCACCCACGCTGCAAGCTAGCAATGTTGAGCGCTTGACAGGCAATGGCCCTAGCGCGATCCAGCTTGCTGCAAGCAGCATGAAGCTCAGTATCGCCAGGATGATCCATTGATTATTGGCATGAAAGATGAATTCCAGCGTGTAACCGATCAGCATCAGCTGTATCAGCATGCGCAGGATTGCGATAGATGCATTTTTAAGACTGGTTGACCAGTAAAAAATGATAACCAGGGTGACCATAACCGGGATGAAAGCGACCGTAATATCAACCAGCGTTATTTCATACACTAGTGGTAATCATCCCAATATTTGTTGTTATCCAGATGCGGAAATTCAGTAATTTCGCCGTCTTGCTGATGGAACTCGGTCACGTCGATTTGCATATTGTCGCGCGCATTGTCTTCGAGGAAACAGAATATGCTATTACGCAGTATTAACAGCAACGAATTATCCATCTCGAAGTCGAGTTCGCCAAGTAACTCTGTCACAATTTCGAAACTCAGTTTATCGAGAGAATAAATAATGTGGGCGCCAGTTTCGCTGAACGGAGATGCAAGCAGGATGCCTTCGATGTTAATCAGTACTTCGCAAGCGGCTCTAGCCTGACAGGCTGGATCGTCGCTTTGCTTCAGGTAAATGCGGCGACATCGATAACGGTCCGCGTCTTCCATGGCTTAAGAGACTACGCCCCGGAATTTAAATTTTCAACCAGTTTGGCAAGGCTGGTGCGCGGCAGGCCGTTATAATCGGTGACACAGCGAATTTCGCCGAAACCGTGTGCTTTTAACAAATCAGCGACCGTGGCCTGCTGGTCATAACCATGCTCCACTATCAGATATCCCCCGCTAACCAGGTAGTCCCTTGCGTGGCTAACTATTTGCTCCAACGCTTCAAGTCCGGTGGTGCCCGGCGTTAGCGCCAGCTCGGGTTCGGCGGGTAAATCACCCTGTGCTAAAAATGGATGGTTTGCGGCGATATAGGGTGGATTGGAAACGATCAGGTCAAACACCATGCCCCGTGGTAGCTGTTGGTACCAGTCAGATTCGATAAATTCGATTTCGGCACCATGACGAACTGCGTTTGCGCGAGCCAGTACAAGACAGTCCGGATCGACATCGGTGGCGTAAACGCTAGTCAATGGGCGTTGCTTTTTCAGCGTTATCGCGATAATCCCGCTGCCGGTACCCAGGTCGCAAACCCGGCATGTTGCCTCGATCGGAATCTGTTCTAATGCGAGTTCAACCAGCAGCTCGGTTTCCGGTCTCGGTACCAATGCCGCCGGTGTCGCCGCAAATTCCATCGAATAGAATTCGCGTCTGCCAAGCAGGTATGCTATCGGGGTGGGCTCGAGTCTTTTTTGCACCAGTTCCTGATATTTCTGCCAGCAGGATTCGCTGAGTTCCTGTTCGGGACGCCCATAAATATAACTGCGCGGTTTATCGAGGCAAAAAGCCAACAATAGTTCGGCATCCAGGCGTGCCGTTTCGCTACAGGCCGAGATACGGTCTCTCCCCCAGCGCAGGGCGGTGCCGATTTGTTCACTCATGGAATATGAACTTGTTCACTATGGGAAATTCTGAGAATCATCTATAAAGTTACCTGTGTACATCAATACCTCCTCCCCCGATCTATTGATGATATCACGTGGCCAGGGACGGCCTTTTTTTTCTG
>CALJYH010000100.1 GCA_937984095.1 uncultured Gammaproteobacteria bacterium
AACCACCAGTTTTGGTGATTTGCTCAAGGAAAAAATGGATTCCTGATTTATAATCGGGTGACGGGTGTAAACCCGTCACCCATCTAGATTATCGGACCATGTGATGAAAGACGCAGAATTTGTACCCTCGATGACGAAGTCGGACCTGATCGATAATTTATCGAAGAATCAGGGGCATCTCGCATATAAAGATGTTGAGTTGGCGGTCAAGAGCCTGATCGAAATGATGAGCAGTGCCTTGTCTAACGGCGAACGCATCGAAATCAGGGGCTTCGGAAGTTTCAGTTTGCATTACCGACCCCCGAGAATTGGTCGCAATCCCAAATCCGGAGAAAAGGTAGATTTGCCCGGTAAGTATGTACCGCACTTCAAACCTGGCAAAGAGCTGCGTGATCGCGCCAATAATTAACAACAGGTCCACTTATCTCTCTCGCCCTGAGCCGGTAAACAATTCATGGATATCTGGCTTTTCCTGCTAATCCTTGCGGCAATCCTAATTGGTTGGCTACTGGGTCGTTGGCAACCATTCAAAACCAGCAGCCGTAAACCAGATTCAAATCTCTTCACCGAAAAATACGCCAGGGGACTGAACTACCTGCTGGCGGATGATCAGGACAATGCAATCAAGATTTTCACCGACCTGATTGAAGTCAATAAAGAAACGATTGAAATCCATATTTCACTTGGCAACCTTTTCCGTTCTAAAGGGGAAGTAGACCGGGCAATAAAGGTTCACCAAAATTTACTGGCTCGCCCAAATCTTACCCGCAAGCAACGACACATAGCGATTGCTGAATTAGCAAGTGACTATCTCAAGGCCGGACTGCTGGACCGCGCGGAAAAACTGTATCGCGAAATGATCGAACTTAATGCCGAACCTAAGCTGGCCTATCGACGCTTACTTGATCTATATATCGCTGAAAAATCCTGGGGACAGGCGGTTGAATGCGCGCAGGTGTTGTTTGACATGGAGGAACCTGGCGCAGGTTTGGTGTACAGCCAGTGTTTATGCGAAATTGCCAGCGATGCAATTGATAGTGGTAACCATCGCCTGGCACATAAAAACCTGGATCGTGCGCTCGAGATTGATGACCAGTGTGTGCGTGCCAGTTTATTGTTAATCGACTTGCATATAAAAACGGATAATTTAGCGGCGGCAAAAGATATCTTTCAGCGACTTGTGCGCCAGAGTCCGGAATACATGGGATTGTACATCGAGCCGGCAAAAAAGATTTACCTTCGTAAACAGAACAAGGTTTACCGGAAATTTCTACAAAACCAGCACCAACTGCATCCTTCAACTCGCCTGGCAATGGCGCTACTCGAAAATTATGCCCAGAATGACGAGATCGAGAAAGCACGTGAGTTTTTATCAGATATATTGCATCAGTCACCATCTTTCGAAGCTTTTGAATTTGCGTTGCGATTTTTAAAGTCAAATCCTGATCAACTTGGCGAAACCTGGGAAACCTTATCAAGATTTCTGAAAGTCCTGCAAGCCAACAAAACTGAATATGCGTGCTCATTGTGTGGCTATGAGAGTCATGCCATACAATGGCTATGTCCGAGCTGTCGAAACTGGGGCGCAATGAAACCGGTTAAACCATGAATGATCCCAGGATTATTGTCGCACTCGATTTTTCTGAACGCCAACAGGCCATCGAGTTATCTAAAAAGGTCACACCAGATCAGTGTCGCCTGAAAGTTGGTAAGGAACTCTTTACCAGTGCAGGTCCGATGCTGATCGAAGAGTTGACCGGTAATGGCTACGATGTATTTCTCGATTTAAAATTTCACGACATCCCAAATACGGTAAAGAAAGCGGCCAGTGCTGCGGCAAAGCTTGGGGTCTGGATGCTGAATGTACATGCTCTTGGCGGTATCGCGATGATGCAGGCCGCACGAGAGGGGATCGATATTGTCCCACAACGCCCTTTTCTGATAGCGGTAACCGTTTTAACCAGCATGACAGCAATCGATTTGCGGGAGTTGGGAATAGACAAACCACTGCAGCAAGTAGTCGAGCAATTTGCCCGAAATGCAATGGATAGTGGTCTCGATGGAGTTGTATGCTCTGCTCAAGAAGCCGCTGCCCTGCGCTCTGGCCTGGGTGACGCTGCGCTCCTGGTAACACCCGGTATTCGACCGGAATGGGCCGCTGCAGACGATCAACAGCGAATTGTCACACCACAGCAAGCGCTGGCAGATGGCGCCAGTTACCTGGTAATTGGCAGGCCCATAACCCAGCACAAGGACCCGGCCCAGGCACTAAGCCTGATTAACGAATCAATTTCCCAGCCTGCTTAAGACCAGGTGGATGACAGCGATTTGTCGAATCGTTAAACTAGCGTCAGCTTTGATTACCTGATGGCCCCAAATGGATCCGAATTTTCTAGATTTTGAACAACCAATAGCTGAGCTTCAGGCAAAGATTTCAGAACTGCGCTATGTAACCGATGACTCGGATATCAACATTAGCCAGGAAATCCAGACGCTCGAACGTAAGGCTGACTCACTGACTCACTCTATTTTCGGCAAGCTTTCAGCCTGGCAAATCTCACAGCTATCGAGACATCCTAATCGCCCTTATTCGATCGACTATATCGATCGAATTTTTTCAGATTTCGAATATTTGCACGGAGATCGTGCCTATGCTGACGATTGCCCCATGGTGGGTGGCGTGGGACGTCTCGAAGGTAAACCGGTCATGGTTATCGGGCAGCAAAAAGGGCGCGACACCAAGGAAAAAATCAAACGTAATTTTGGTATGCCTCGTCCGGAGGGATACCGTAAGGCTTTACGCCTGATGAAAATGGCTGAAAAGTTTAAAATGCCGTTGATGACCCTGGTGGATACGCCCGGAGCCTATCCGGGTATTGGTGCCGAAGAAAGAGGTCAGAGCGAAGCGATTGCCAGGAATCTTTTCGCGCTTTCACAGTTGAAAACACCGATTATCTGCACGGTTATCGGCGAGGGTGGGTCCGGTGGAGCGCTCGCAATTTGTGTTGGTGATCGGATAAACATGATGCAGTATTCGACCTACTCGGTTATATCGCCAGAAGGTTGTGCTTCCATCCTCTGGAAAAGTTCTGACAAGGCGGCCCAGGCTGCAGAAGCCATGGGAATTACTGCAGAACGTCTTTTATCCTTGAAACTGATTGACAACGTTATCAAGGAGCCGCTCGGTGGAGCTCATCGTGACTATGACCAGGTCGCCAGTTCTTTAAAGCAGAACTTGATTGAAACGCTGGATATACTCGAGTCGGCCCCTATCGATAAATTGCTCGATCAACGCTACCAGAAGTTAATGGCTTTTGGTCAGTATCGCGAAGCCTGATAGGATACCTGATTTTATCACCCGGCTAGTCTCATGCAATCATGCCTGGATCTGATTCCTGATGATATCAACAGGGTGTTCGTAGCTTTTAGCGGGGGTCTCGACTCGTCGGTACTGCTACATTTACTGGCTTCGAAAACCCGAAACTTTCAGATTATTCCCTGGCATTTTAATCACGGGCTACTCGAGATTGCCCCTCGAATGGAAGCTTTTTGCATTGAGCAGGCAGGTGGTTATGGTCTCGAGATTCGAGTCGACCACCTCGATCTGAAAAGTATCGATAGCAATATTGAAGCCGAGGCTCGACACCAACGTTATCTATTGTTTGCAGAGCATACTCGTGCCGGTGACTGCATCGTGACTGCGCATCATGCTGATGATCAAGCGGAGACCTTCCTGCTGAACGCCTTGCGCGGCTCGGGCAGTGCAGGACTTCGAGGTATAGCAAGGCGACGCATGCTGGGCGATACCCTGTTATTACGACCTTTATTGAGTTTGAGCCGCAAACAGCTGGAACAGTATGCCGCGCAACTGGAAATTCCCTGGTTTAATGATCCCAGCAATCAGAGCAACCGATTTGACCGTAATTACCTGCGCAACCAGGTTATTCCGACAATCAGGGATCGCTGGCCGCATTTTCAGGATGCGCTCTCTACCGCAAGCGAACTACAATCCGAAACCCAGGATTTGCTTGATGAAATTGCCACCCTTGATTATGACGAACTTAAAGCAGCTGCTTCAGGTGGTATTGCTACGCTCGACCTTCCCGGGTTGTTGCAGCTTTCTCCAGGACGACGAAAGAACCTGGTGCGTTTCTGGATAGTCGAAGCCGGCTTGCCGACAATTCCACAGGCGCGCCTGCAGGAATTGATGAATCAATTGCATGCAAAACGTGATGCGACGCCTGAAATTGCCATGCCTGATTATTCGATCAGACTCTACGATCAACGCCTTTTTCTGGTACCAGAAGGCAGAACTCAGAGTGATTGCGGGGTATTTGACTTTGGCTTGAATCCGCATATTGAAATAAAACAGCTTGGGCTGTGCCTACAGCGCCAGGTTATTTTCAATCAGCTGGAGCTTGCCGATCATGGGCAATCATTAAGTCTCAGGTTTCGTGATAAAGGTGAAGAAAATACGGATCGTCATCGACTCAAACGGCTATTTCAAAAACACCGCGTGCCACCATGGGAAAGGGCCTCGGTTGCACAGGTTTACCTCGATGGAAGGCTTGAAGGGTTACTGTTGTGAATCGCAAAATAGACAAAGACAGGGTTTTTTCCGAGCGTTTAAGCAATGTGAAGCCTTTCGAATTCAATGAAACTGTTGCCAACGTGTTTCAGGACATGATTTCGCGGTCGGTTCCTGGTTATGAACTGTTACTGCGTATGATTGGTTTGTACGCCGGTATATTCGTCCAGCCGGGTAGCCGTGTCTTTGACCTCGGGTGTTCCCTCGGCGAGGCAAGTCTGGTGATTGCTGATCAGGCACGCGGGCGTGATTACGAAATTGTTGCTGTAGACAACTCTCCCGCGATGATCGCCAAATGCAATCAACATGAACCATTGCTGGAGAATATCGAGTGGCGTTGCCAGGATATCAGGCAAACCGAGATTTCAAATGCTTCGATGGTGGTGTTAAACCTGACTCTGCAGTTTCTGCCGCCCGTAGAACGACAGAAATTACTGGAGAGAATCTTCCAGGGCCTGAATAGCGGGGGAATTCTTGTGCTGTCCGAAAAGGTTGTATTTGAAGATGCTGTCGAAAACGAACGCATGGTGGAGCTATACCAGGGCTTTAAGAAAACCATGGGCTATAGCAACCTCGAAATCAGCCAGAAACGCAACGCGCTCGAAAATGTTCTGATTCCCGATACCGAGCGACAGCACCTGAAACGACTCGAGGCGATTGGCTTCAATGAAATCTACCAGTGTTTCAGGAGTTTCAATTTTATTTCTTACCTGGCAATCAAAAAGTGAGTTGGGACGCTCTATTCGATTACTTACACCATCATGGTCTCAATCAATGGGCGCAGCAACTCGAGACTGAAAGCAGAAACTGGTTGGTTAATCACGGTGATTACCCTCGCTGGTCGAGCGCCCTGGATGCGCTGCCCGAAATCACCAGCCCCGAAGCTTGTTTTGATACGGCAGCTGTGACTATAAGTGGAGGTTGCGACGATCCGGCAGGATTGCGGCAGGCACTCCAGGGTTTAATACCCTGGCGCAAGGGCCCGTTTAAGATTGCTGATGTATTTATAGATTGTGAATGGCGTTCTGACTTCAAATGGGACCGGTTATCGGATCACCTGGCCCCGCTGGAGAATCGACGTATTCTCGATGTTGGTTGTGGCAATGGGTATCACTGCTGGCGCATGCTTTCACATTCACCTGAAATCGTTGTCGGCGCAGAGCCTTCGGTTTTATTCAATCTCCAGTTTCAGGCCCTGCAAAAATACTTGCAGCGAACAGATATCAGCCTGCTGCCCATCGGGGTGGAAGACATCCCTGAAGACTTGAACTGGTTTGACACGGTGTTCTCGATGGGTGTGCTGTATCATCGTAGAAGCCCGCTCGATCATCTTTACCAACTCAAGAGCTTTCTGGTGAACGGTGGCGAGCTGTGCCTGGAAACACTGGTGATCGAAGGCGCGGCGGGGCAGGTACTGGTACCGCAGGACCGTTATGCACGCATGCGCAACGTCTGGTTCATCCCGTCTGCGGACGAACTGATGGTGTGGTTAAAGCGCTGTGGATTCGACAATGTCCGAATAATCGACGAAACGCTGACCAGCATCGCGGAACAGCGCAGCACCGAATGGATGCAGTTTGAGTCGTTGGAACAGTGCCTGAGTAATGAAGATCCGTCGATCACGGTCGAGGGTTTGCCGGCACCACGGCGTGCTGTGATCCTGGCGAATAAACCGGGCTAGTCGACTGCGACGAAAACTACCTGGTTGCGCCCTTTCTCCTTTGCGGCATAAACGCCTTGATCCCCGGCATGGAACATGGCCTCAAAGTCCTGCATGGTACCCGGTTCGATCGAAGTGACGCCGATACTGGTAGTAATTTCAAGGCCGTTTGGGTTCAACTTTTCGATATCGACACGCAGTTTCTCGGCCTTTACGCATGCGTTGTCCCCATCGCAGTAATTCATCAGCACCACGAATTCCTCTCCACCATAGCGCGCAACCATGTCGCCCTCGCGAAAACTTTTATTGAGAAGCTCGCCCGTTAGTTCAAGCACCACGTCACCAACAGCATGACCGTGATTGTCATTAACTGCCTTAAAGTGGTCAAGATCAACCACCAGCATGCTGATCGGGTACTCGTGTCGGCGTGCCTGGGAAACGAATTTATTGGAATACTCCATCAGGCTATGACGATTCTGACATCCGGTTAACTTGTCGGTTGTCGCGAGCGCAAATAATTCCCGGCGGATATCGTGAACCTTGTCGAGCAGTCGTTTATTGGTAATCAGATTGCTGATACGAACCTGTAATTCTTCAGGCAAAATTGGTTTTGGCAGAAAATCATTGACACCAGCCCGGTAAAGCGCAATGCGCCGCTGGTCGTTGTTTTGGTCAGGTATCGCTAGAATTGGGATAAATCCACGTCCATCCTCGTAGGAACGAATGCGAGCGACCAAATCATCGCCTTGCAATCCAGCTTTGAAATTTATCTTGGTTATGACCAGATCATAGGCATCGGTATGCGATCCATAGACGGTGACCGAGTCGAATTCTACGCTGGCTTCATCGGCAGATTTATAATAGGAAACCCGGTAACCGGTGTTTTTTAACTGGTTCAGTATATCTTTCGCGACCTCAGGATCGTCTTCGACAAGTAAAATTCGACCCTCGAAAAATACTGGATCAAGATGAAGTTCGACGAAATGGACAATCTGGTCTTCGATCTGGTGTTCATTGAGTTCGTGGATGAGCCCATCAACCCTGACCTCAAGCTCATCGGCTACCAGGCTGCTATCTTCGGTCAAAAACAGGATCGGGGTATCCTTTTGACGCTCATGTGTATTGCAGTACTCGACAAACTCTTCCCCAGCCCCATCTTTCAGGTCCTGGTTGACACAAATAATGTCGTATTTCTCGGTATCTGCGTATAGGCGTGCAGCCTCGACAGTATCACCGGTATCGCTGTTGAATCCCTGCTCAGCGAGGATATGGGCCAGCATATCCCGGTAAACAAGATTGTTTTCGATTATTAGAGCTCGCATGAACGGGAGTATAGGACAGCAATATAGGGTTTGCTTTCGATTTTCGTGCCTTTCATGGGTTGCTAATTATCAAATATTTCGATGGAATTAAGTCTTTATTTTTCGCCCGTTGATTGTCTTCAAAATGTGATTCTGCTATCGTTTCCATCCAACCTGCGTACTCGCGTATATTCAATTCGGGGTCTATGAGCCGATTCATTTTTATCACTGGTGGTGTTGTTTCATCACTAGGCAAGGGCATTGCATCTGCCTCACTGGGCGCCTTACTTCAATCGCGTGGGCTTAGCGTGAATATGATCAAGCTCGATCCGTATATCAACGTTGATCCGGGTACCATGAGTCCTTTCCAGCATGGAGAAGTCTATGTTACCGATGACGGTGCCGAGACTGATCTGGACCTGGGGCACTATGAACGCTTTGTCGGTATTCACTGTTCCAAAAGCAGCAACTACACCACGGGCCGAATCTACGAGAATGTGATTGCCAAAGAACGTCGCGGCGACTATCTCGGTGCGACGGTACAGGTTATTCCGCATATTACCGATGAAATAAAGAATTCAGTGCTGAATAGCACTAATGGAGCCGATGTCGTGCTGGTAGAGATCGGTGGTACCGTTGGCGACATCGAATCCCTGCCGTACCTGGAGGCCATTCGGCAAATGGGTTTTGAGCTTGGTCACGAAAACGTGCTCTATGTGCATTTGACCTTAATTCCTTATTTACCGGCCGCAGGCGAAATTAAAACCAAACCGACCCAGCATTCAGTCAAGGAATTACGCTCGATCGGAATTCAGCCCGATATTCTGTTATGCCGTGCCGATCGCCCCATACCCGTCGATGAACGCCGCAAGATAGCCCTGTTTACCAACGTTGCAGAGGAAGCCGTCATCTCTGCAGTCGATGTCGATCACATCTACAAACTGCCGCGTGAGCTTAATGAGCAGGGTCTAGATGAAATCGTCGCGAAACATTTTTCGTTAGATCTGCCACCGGCTGATCTTTCGGGTTGGGACAGGGTCGTGGAAGCGATGGAACATCCGCAGAACGAGATCTCAATCGGGTTTGTTGGCAAGTATGTCGATCATACGGATGCTTATAAATCGCTCAACGAATCGCTCGCTCATGCCGGGCTTCACACCAGAACCCGGGTCAATATCGTCAAGATTGACTCCGAGTCTATAGAAAGTGATGGAACCGATTCGCTTAAAGACCTGGATGCGATACTCGTACCCGGAGGATTCGGTAGTCGTGGTATCGAAGGGAAGATTGCCACGGTTAACTATGCCCGCACCAATAATGTGCCCTATCTAGGCATTTGTCTCGGTATGCAGGTTGCCGTTATCGAGTACGCACGCAATGTTCTGGGATTAAGTAAAGCCCACAGTTCTGAATTCAATCCCAAGACACCTGACCCGGTGATTGCGCTAGTGACCGAATGGGTGGATCGTGATGGCTCCCTTGAAACCCGTGATGAGAGCACTGACCTCGGCGGTACCATGCGCCTCGGCGCTCAAACCTGCAAACTGGTTCCCGGAACCAGAACCCGGCGGGCATATGGCCAGGAAGAGATTAATGAGCGGCATCGACATCGATACGAGTTCAACAATAACTATCTGCAAAAACTACAGGATGCAGGACTGGTCATAGCGGGGCTTTCGGTCGACAACGAGCTGGTCGAAATGGTCGAGCTATCTGATCATCCCTGGTTTATCGGTTGTCAGTTTCATCCGGAATTTACGTCACAGCCCCGTGAAGGGCACCCTCTGTTTAACAGCTTTATCAGTGCGGCGGTCGAGTATCACAAGGCCAGGTCTTAAATGAAACTTTGTGATTTCGAAGTTGGGCTGGATCAACCCCTGTTCTTGATGGCCGGTCCCTGCGTAATCGAATCAGAGCAACTGGTACTGGATACCGCTGGCGAACTACAGCGGATCTGCAAGGTTTTAAACATTCCATTTATTTTCAAATCGTCCTTCGACAAGGCTAATCGCTCAAGTAGCAAAAGTTTTCGAGGCCTCGGGATTGAGAAGGGACTCGCGATACTTGAAAAGGTGCGCAGTAGCCTGGGAGTGCCAGTAGTTACCGATGTGCATGAAGACACTCCGCTCGATGAAGTGGCCAGTATTGTTGATGTGTTGCAAACCCCAGCGTTTTTATGTCGGCAAACAAATTTTATTCAAAACGTATCGTCTCAACAGAAACCAGTGAATATAAAAAAAGGGCAGTTTCTTTCGCCCTGGGATATGCAGCAGGTTGTCAGCAAGGCTAAGGAAACCGGGAACCAGCAGATCCTGGTTTGTGAGCGAGGCGCTAGCTTCGGCTACAACAACCTGGTGTCGGATATGCGCTCGCTTGCGGTGATGCGACAAACCGGATGTCCGGTTGTGTTCGATGCCACGCACTCGGTGCAATTACCAGGCGGGCAGGGGAGTTCATCGGGTGGGCAACGCGAGTTTGTGCCGGTACTGGCGCGAGCCGCGGTGGCAGTAGGTGTTTCCGGATTATTTATGGAAACTCATCCCGACCCGGACAAGGCGCTTAGCGACGGCCCAAACGCCTGGCCGCTGGCAAAAATTCAGTCACTGCTGGAAGTGCTGGTCTTGCTTGATCAAGCGACCAAAGCTTCCGCCATGCATGAAAACGAACTACTGCAGCTTAACTAGGAATTAACCATGGAGTTGTTATGACCAACATCAGCAGGGTCATTGGTCGAGAGATTCTGGATTCACGGGGCAATCCAACCGTTGAAGCCGATGTAATACTGGAAAGCGGAGCCATGGGTCGGGCAGCTGCACCTTCCGGAGCATCTACCGGAGAAAGAGAGGCTATCGAATTACGAGATGGCGACAAAAGCCGTTATCTCGGCAAAGGTGTCACCAGGGCAGTATCTCATGTCAATAACGAGTTAGCCGGGGTAGCCATTGGACGTGAATGTAATGATCAAGGCGGACTCGATCTGGCGATGATCGAACTCGATGGCAGCGAAAACAAGAGCAATCTCGGAGCCAATGCTTTACTTGCGGTGTCGTTGGCTAATGCCCAGGCAGGTGCGAGCGAGGCGGGACAGCCATTGTATCGATTTCTGGGTGGCGATAATGCAAATTTGTTACCGGTACCGATGATGAATATCATCAACGGTGGTGCCCATGCTGACAACAGCGTCGATATGCAGGAATTTATGATCCTGCCGGTGGGTGCCCCAAGTTTTAGCGAAGCTTTACGTTATGGCACGGAAGTATTCCACTCGCTGAAATCAGTGCTTGGCGCGAAAGGAATGAATACCGCGGTCGGCGATGAAGGTGGCTTCGCACCAGATTTGTCCTCCAATGAAGAAGCGATTGAAGTAATATTAACCGCTATCGAAAAAGCAGGGTACCAGGCTGGTACGGATATCTATCTCGGCCTGGATGTCGCCAGTTCGGAGTTTTATGAATCCGGTAAATACATCCTGGCCTCTGAAAATCGTTCTTTTGACGCGGTGGGTTTTGCCGACTACCTTGCCGGCTGGGTAGATCAGTACCCGATAATCAGTATCGAAGACGGCATGGACGAAGGTGATTGGGAGGGTTGGGCAGTGCTGACCGAGCAATTAGGCAGCAAGATTCAGCTGGTGGGTGACGACTTGTTTGTCACCAATACCAACATCCTGGCACGTGGAATCGAGCAGGGAATTGCTAATTCGATCTTGATCAAATTCAATCAAATTGGCACCCTGACTGAAACCCTGGACGCTATCTCGATGGCTCATGAAGCCGGTTATTCAACCGTTATTTCACATCGTTCGGGCGAAACCGAAGACGTTGCAATAGCCGACCTGGCGGTTGCGACCACGGCGGGCCAGATAAAAACCGGTTCATTATCACGCTCGGATCGAGTTGCGAAATATAACCAGTTACTGCGTATTGAATCGATGCTGGGCGAAGCTGCAAGATATCCGGGAAAGTCGGCCTTTAAAAACCTCTAGCTTACAGCACATGAACCGATGAAGATTCTGATTACCATATTGATCCTGGTACTCATCGGCTTGCAGTATAAATTATGGTTCGGTGATGGCAGCCTGTCAGAAGTCGTACAACTCACGCGCGAACTTGAACTGCAAAAACAAAAATTACAGGAACTGGAATCGCGCAACAGAATACTCGAGGCGCAAGTGCTGGACCTGCAAAATGGTCTCGATGCCTTCGAAGAGAAAGCGCGTAATGATCTCGGCATGATCAAGCAGGGAGAAACCTTTATCCAGCTCATTCCGGAAAAAGAGGCTACTGATGGGCAATAGTGTTCCCGTCTGGGCGGTTGTTCCAGCTGCTGGCGTTGGTACTCGAATGCAGAGCGATATTCCCAAGCAGTATCTCGCTTTCCAGGGTAGAACATTGATCGAACATAGTCTCGACCGATTGTTATCACATCCCGAAATTGATGGTGCGGTAGTCGTGTTGCGGCAAGAAGATACGACCTGGGAGAAGCTTGCCTATCTTGCGGAGAAGCCCGTCTTTACCACTACAGGTGGCGAGGAGCGCCATGACTCGGTCTACAGTGGGCTTACTACGCTGCAATATCGATTCGGAAATGATGCAATCGCACTGATTCATGACGCGGTCCGACCTCTGGTTAGCCACCAGGATCTCAGCAACGTTATCGATGCTGCAAGGCGGCATTCAGCAGGTGCGATACTGGCGGCCCCGGTTACTGACACCTTGAAACAGCAGGGTGACAATATGGAGATCGCTAACACCCTGTCCCGTGAGGGGCTCTGGCGGGCACTGACACCTCAGGTGTTTCATTTGCAAACCTTACTCAATGCCCTCAAACAGGTAATCGATAATAACCTGGCGATTACGGACGATGCTCAGGCCGTCGAATTGATGGGTCATACACCCATGCTGGTTCCAGGGGATGGTGAAAACTTAAAGATTACATCGCCCGGGGATCTGGTACTTGCCGAGGGAATCTGGCTAAACCAGCGCGATCAACAGGATGACGAATAAAATTACAGCAGCCATCGGCACTATGTAGCCCATCCAGTCTTTCATGCTTCCTTTAGGCGAATTTTCAATCACATGCCGTGCGCGGGGAAAGAGAAAAATGATCATCGCCACAAGGAAAAGTGCCGAGCCTATTTTCAACCAGTCCATTTTAATCTCCGGAAAAAAATAAGCCCCGCGTACGGGGCTTATTCGTTAAACCTATCGTCAGTTATTAATCGTTGCCACTAAAAGCTCCCAGTAAATGCAGCAGAGCCTGGAACAGATTAAGGATGGATAAGAATAGCCCGGCTGCCGCCATGATGTAATTGGTTTCACCATCGCGGATCAGGGATGAGGTCTGCCACAGGATGAAAGCACTCATAATCATCACCACCGCAGCGTTGACTGCGAGGAACAAGGCCGGGATGCCCAGGAAAATGTTTAACACAGCAGCGCCGAGTACGACCAACATACCCACCATGACAAAACCACCGAGGAAGCTGAAATCCTTGCGCGTGGTCAGGGCATAGCCCGAGAGACCGAGGAAGATGGTGCCAGTGCCCCCGAGAGCGGTCATGACAATACTGGGATTCACCGCCAGGTAATAATTGAGGACCGGGCCCAGGCCAAATCCAAGCAATCCAGTAATTCCGAATAGCACAGGAATACCGGCAGCAGAATTAGCAGTCCGTGGTAAAACAAACCAGAGCATCGCGATGCCGGCTATGCTAGCGACCAGTGACGCCCCGTGGCCAATTCCCGTAATAACGCCTAAATATGCGGCGAAAGCACTGAACAGCAGTGACATCGACAACAGGATATAGGTGTTTTTAATGACCTTGTTGGTTGACAATATCGCTTCTTGAGAGCGGGTTACAGCAGTATTCAATTGCATTACTTTCTCCATTACTTAACTAGTCTAGTATAGACCAACGTGTGCCATTTTAAGTTCATGATCAGCCTATAGCAAGCCCTCAAACAGTAGGGTTAATGGCCGTGCACAGCATTGGACAACTTGTTTATAGTTGTGGTCATAAAAACTTAATTCAAGCAGGTTTTTACTCAATTTGCTAATGACTAGTTGGCTTAAACGATTATAATACGCCAGCGTCAGGTGGGCTGAAAGCTCGCTCATAGCGCGGTACCAAACTAGTTTTGTAAATACGATACGAAATATCAGGAGAGCTGGCAGAGTGGTCGAATGCGGCGGTCTTGAAAACCGTTGACCCGAAAGGGTCCGGGGGTTCGAATCCCTCGCTCTCCGCCATTATTACATTAAAAACAAGTGGTTAGGGAGTCTTCCCGCCCTTGTTCCCCACCACCTGACAGCAATAGGGCTTCGGGTGGCGGTATTACTACTCAGTTCGGCGCTGCCAGTTCATCAAGCGGCAGATTTAAGCCTCGCCTGCCGCCCAGTGTGCAACCATCAGCCATTATCGGCGCTTAAATCGTATCCTGCGGCGTTGCCACAGGCATATCGCGCTGTTTGCAATAGGGTGGGGGGATTACTAAGCAGGGGAATGGGGTTTGAGGATTACTCGAAAGCAGACGCTCACGAATAAACGATAGGAGGCAGTTAACGACCCAACTGAGACGCTCTCGGTAACGTAATAACTCAGCCGCGCTGCTTTTTGGCTGCGGCTGGAGTGTCTTGTTAGGTTTTCAGTTCATTCACTCTTCTAAAGTAACCGGGGTGACAAAGCTGGGTGGTTTGATCGCAA
>CALJYH010000101.1 GCA_937984095.1 uncultured Gammaproteobacteria bacterium
AGCAATAATTATGAATAGCTCAACCCTTACTACCTGCTTCATTACAATCAGTATACTGGCTTTAGTTACCTGGGCCTCATTACCCCGCGCGAGCGACTCAAATTCTGTAACTAGCCTGGCCTCCCAGGATGAAATCATGCCGGGCCCACTCGACGGCATGACTTTCAGTGGCGCTCTCGGCCCGGACGGTGAGCCCAAAGATATCCCGGATTCATTCGTATTCGAGAACGGGACCTTCGTTTCGAAAGAGTGTGAACTCAGATGCAAGTATCCAGCCAGACCTTATTTTGTGCGCACAAACGGCGATCGGTTTGAGTTTATTAGCGAAACAAAATGCCCCTACAAAGATGCCAAGATTATCTGGCGTGGAACCATAGAAGGCGACACCATAAAGGGCAAATCTACCTGGGTGGTGAAACGCTGGTACTGGACCATCGAGAACAACTTCGAATTTGAGGGCAAGCTAGCCAGCAAACCAGCCACGACAGTAAGCACCGAATAGAATGTCTGAGGAGCAATTGCGAGCCGCTATTCGCTGGGGTGCAATCGTAAAAGTCGTGTGTTTACTCGCCCTGTTGATTGGGGCCAATATACTCGCCCGTGACTATATAGAGGTACTCCACTTCCCGATTCGCCCTGGCAACGAAGACGCCGTACATCGAACCATTATGGTGTCGGCTACCCTTTATGCGTTACTTTTGGCTGTTCCGTTTGTACCCGGAGCCGAGATTGGCGTGGGGCTCCTGGTCATGCTGGGTCCACCGATTGCTCTGCTGGTCTATCTGTGCACGCTTATCGGTCTTTCGCTGAGTTTCGTGTTAGGACGTTTAATACCCTTATCCGTACTGGTGCGTTTTAGCAAAGACATCAAGCTCGAGCGGACCAGCAATTTACTCAAAGCGATTGAGCCGCTTAGCAAAAAGCAAAGGCTCTCCTACCTTACCGAAAAAGCCCCCAAACGCTTCTTGCCTTTGCTATTACGCTATCGCTACCTGGCGCTAGCGGTTGCGTTGAATATACCCGGCAATTATCTGATTGGCGGCGGTGGTGGGATCGCCCTTTTTGCCGGGGTTAGTCGACTTTACTCGGTACCGGGCTACCTAATTACGATCGTGCTATCGGTAGCCCCGGTTCCACTGGCAGTTTTGCTGTTTGGAACAGGATTTCTCTCTGGACAAACCTGAATCGACCAGGGGAAAAGCAGATTGCGAACCTGGGCCGCTAACGACTCAGTATTGCTTGTTCGTAATTCTGTAGTTGATGAACACGCCTAAAGCGCTGATTGCTGACAAAAGTATCAGCGGCCCGATCACCGAAATATTAAACAACATATCGAGTGACGGTGCGCTGCTGGCGCTGTAGATTACCCGGGCATAAATATACGACTTGATGGAAATGCCCAGAATGGCCGCAGCAATAAAATGGCTTAGCTTTACATATAAGATTCCTGAGCTGTAATTAACCAGCGAGTGGGGAAATCCCGGGAACACTCGCATCGCAAACAGGGAAAAAAAATTATCCTGCGCGTGCAGTAATTTATAACTGCGTGAATTCTGAATTTTTTCCTTCCAGTCGAGCGATAAATACTCTGCAAAATAGTAAGCGCCCAATCCACCCAGCGTAGCGCCTGCGGCCAAAATAAATGTCGCCATCGGGGGTGAATAAAGCGGCGCCGCAACCCAGAGGAAAATCGATCCGGCCAGCGCAAAGGTAAACAAAATTGCTTGTGCCAGGATCAATATCACGATTAGCCACCAGTGCTGAGCATACTCCCTGGCGACAACCAGCAACTGCCTGGCATCAAGCAACCCGGTGATTTCCATTACCAGCCCGAGGCTTATCAGTAAGGCTACTATCACCAGTTTTATTCTATGCCGCTTGATCAATAGATTGCCAGGATTCGAAACATCCTCGTATTAGAGCACACTACTCGAAATCACTCATACTTGCCGGCCCCCAAACAGCATGCGTTAGCAACCATTCATCCTGTTTGATCAGCTGCAATTCAAAGCGGTAAATTCGTGCTCTTAATGCAGCTAGCGCATCGACATCGGCAATCACGCTACCCGCCATCGCCACATGCATACGCACGATCGCTTCATTTTCAGTGAGCAATTCTATGGCGTCGATTTTGGTGAACAAATGAATATTCTTATGCCGAAAGAAGTAGCCGCGCAGCAATCCGTTCAGTTGTTTCTTGTTGTACCCTTTCTGATCGGAGTAGTTAGCATGCATTAGTTCAGCCAGCGCATCAGTATCACGGCTTTCCGCCGCAGCGACTCCCGAGTTGATGTAAGCGCGAATCTCGTCTTGCGGTGAGACCGCGTTATCGCTACAGGATTGGATCAGGATAATCGCCCACACCAGGCACAGAACTTGGCTGACGGATTTCATATCGATACCAAATTTAGGGATCGTAGCGTGGTGGGGCTACCTTGAGAACTTCTTCGATCGTGGTCAGGCCGCGTGCCACCTTTTGCGCACCAGCAAGATTAAGCGGTTTCATGCCCTCCTTGATCGCGGTCTTACGAAATTTTACGAGGTCGAAATTCTCACTGATATCGTTTTTCAATGCATCGATTAGCGGCATCATTTCGTAGATGCCAATGCGCCCGCTAAAACCCGTCTGACGGCATTCCAGGCAGCCTTCTGCAGCAAAAATCTTTTCCGGCGCAGAGGTAGTCCAGGGCCTGATCAAAGCCTGCCAGTCGTTCAGCTCGAGGCTGGTTTCCTGCTTACAATGCGGGCATAAAGTACGTACCAGGCGCTGTGCCACTACTCCAATCAAGGTCGCGGTAATCAGATAAGGCGGTACCCCTATTTCGGCGAGACGCGCAATTGCAGAAGGTGCGTCGTTGGTATGCAGAGTCGACAACACCAGGTGCCCTGTCAGCGCCGCCTGGACTGCCATTTCAGCGGTTTCGCGATCTCGAATCTCACCCACCATAATAATATCGGGATCCTGGCGCAGCAGGGTTTTAACCCCGGTGGCAAAATCGAGATCGATGTTATGTTGAACCTGCATCTGGTTGAAACTGGGTTCAATCAATTCGATCGGATCTTCGATCGTACAGACATTCACTTCCGGCTTTGCCAGGTGCTTAAGGCTGGTATAAAGCGTCGTGGTTTTGCCCGATCCCGTCGGACCGGTTACGAGAATGATGCCATAAGGGCGCGAAATCATATCGTTCCAGATTTCCGATTCCCGCTTTTCGAGACCCAGTGCTGCGAAATTCTTGACCAGTACTTCGGGATCGAAAATCCGAAGTACCAGTTTCTCGCCAAACGCGGTGGGCATACTGGAGAGGCGCAACTCGATCTCGGTGCCATCAGGGGAAAGCGTTTTGATGCGGCCATCCTGGGGCTTGCGTTTTTCTGCAACATCGAGGCGCCCCATAATTTTGATGCGGCTTACCACTGCGGCGGTGATATTGGCTGGAATTTCGTAAACCTGGTGCATGACACCATCGATCCTGAAGCGCACGTTGCCCTGCTCTCGTCGGGGTTCGATATGAATGTCGCTAGCGCGTTGATTGAACGCGTATTGCATCAACCAGTCGACAATACTGACGATATGCTGATCCTCAGCATCGACCTTGCCGGTTTTACCCAGCTGAATGAGCTGTTCAAGGTTCTGTATATTGCCTGGCAGCTCACCGAGTCCCTTATTACCAGCCCCTTCCATGGCCTTGCTTACGCTATAAAATTCAACCAGATAGCTTTTCAATTCAGCCGGATTAGCCAACACCGTAGTAATCTTTTTATTGGCTATACGCTCGACTTCGTCGATCCACTCAAGGTTGTAAGGGTCCGTGACCGCGATAACGATTTCATTTTCGATAACTTCGACCGCAAGAATCTTAAAACGTGACGCATAGGCGTAGGACATGACCGAGGTGCAAGACCCAACGTCCATTTTCAAGGGGTCAAAATGATAGCGGGTTTTTTCTGACTGCTCAGCCAGCCAATCGGTTAGCATATCGAGCGTCAGAATTTGTTCAGGGTGAGATTTATGAGTCCACTGTCGGCTGGCTATAATTTCCAGCGGGTGGAGGTTTTTTCTGTCCTGGGCGGATACCAGCGATGTGATCATGCTGGCCTTATCCTGCTCAACAATCTCCTGAGATACCAGTTGCTCGAGTATCCATTCCAGGCTACAGACGGATTTAGTCACGGTTTTGTCTTAAGATGATTTTTCTTCATATTAGCAGGAATTGGCAGCGTTGCATTGCACATTAATGCACAGGGATTTACTCCGCCTGCCAATTTTGAATGAATTGCTCGATCATTTCTCGCGTAACCGGACCTACCTGTCGTGCCACAACTTCCCCCGACGGGGCAACTAGAAACGTCGTCGGTAAACCCGGAATCAGTCCCAGTTCCGATTGCTGGATTGGTTTCGATACAAAAACGGGGTAAGAGATGAAATAATCTTCAAGAAACTCCGCCAACTGCTGCTTGCCTATCAATTCTGTATTAATCCCGAGAACCAATGCATCCTTGCCGGCATGATCATCATGAAATGCCTGGAGTTCAGGCATCTCAACAATGCACGGGGGACACCAGGTAGCCCAATAATTAACCACAACCCATTGACCCTGGTAACTTTTGAGGTTTACCTTGTTTCCATTAATATCGGTCAGCGGCATATCCACCGCCAATACTGCATTTGACAGGATAGTCGATAAAATTAGTGTTAATAAAATACGCTTCATAAAATCAGCCAGGCCACTTACATCCACATTAGGAATAGGAGAGATTTTAAAGGATTTGGTTCAATTGTATGGCTTAAGCGATCGAAGCACCGGCCTGAATTTCTGAGTGAAAGCAGAACAATTCAAGTCAGGTTAAAATTTCGGCCCTTTAATAATTCCTGGTCTAACGGATGTTCTATAAAAAAACAAAAAAAAGCCCGCAATAAGCGGGCTTTTTTCTCAACCTGTATGTTCTATTGAGCCAGGTAATCCAGGTCGGATGCCTCGGTTTGACCGATTGTCCAGGCACCTCGATTCTTCGCATGCTCTATTGCTGCTGCACGCTCGGGACCTTTGGCTTTAGGAATATAAAAGTACTGACCAGGGAAAATCAGGTCGGCATCTTTTATTTGACCTGAATTGGTCTTGTAAATCAGAGGCCACATGAATGGGTTGCCATAAATGGTGTCCTGGCCCGCAATGTTCCACAGGTTGTCACCACTGACGACAAGATATCCACCCATGTACGGTGACTCTTCTACCACTTCAGGCTCTTCGACTTCCATTGGCTGGGCCATGGCGGCGATTGCTGCTGCCGCTGCATCTTCTGCCTTGTTAGCAAGAATCTTGGCGCGAACGTTTTCACAATCTGCGGCAGCTTGCTCTGCTTCCTCGATTATCTTCGCGTTTTCTTCCCAGTCGGCACCAAGGTTTCTAGCACGTGCATTTTTCAGCTTGGCGGCATAAATTGCGTTGCGTACTTCAGGGGTCGCACCCTGACATTCCTCTTCCACAGCGACCTCCGTCATCTCATCAGAAGATTGCTGACAACCGACCATAAGGCCAGAGGTCAACAGCGCGATAGCAGCAACTTTAAGGAGTTCTGTTGGTTTCATCTATTCTATTCTCCGAGAACTTTATTGAATTAGAAATTAGGTAATTATTGAGAGCCCATTTTGCCCAGAAGACTACATCGATCAAGCCCTTAGAGCAAGTTTTTAATGTAAATATTACTCAATTAGCGGAGATTATAGACCAAATTTCAATGTTTTCAGCCTAACGACAAAATTGTCCCGTAAAGACCCTTTTTTAAACCCCTTGCTTTCGCTATTGCTAATAAAGCATCGATATTGTAAAACTGCGGCAATTTGGGTTGCAAGGGTTCTCAGAAATGAATAAATCCAGGCTTGTCATGTATCACAATCGCAACTGCAGCAAATCTCGCGAAACACTGCAGATACTGGAAGATAACCATCTAAGCCCTGATATCATAGAGTATCTCGAACAACCACCCACAGCGCAGGAATTAAAGGACATAATTAAAATGCTCGGGGGCTCGGCGCGAGACCTACTCCGCACCACGGAGCCGGCTTACAGGGACGCTAATCTGGACAACGACACCCTGACCGATGATGAAATTATCGAAGCGATCTGTGAGTACCCCATATTATTGCAACGCCCCATCGTAATTTCAGGTGCCAGGGCAATCATAGGTCGACCACCGACCAGGGTACTGGAAATCATTGCATAAAATTCTGATCGTCTATTTCAGCAATCATGGCAGCGTCGCGCGCATGGCTGAACAAATTAGTCTTGGAGTCGAATCGAACCATTCCTGTGAAGCGGTAATGCGCTGCCTGCCGGCCGTATCACAGTCCATCGAGCAAACCGAAGCAACTATCCCCGATCATGGTGTGCCTTATGCCCAGCTATCCGATCTGGAAAACTGTGCTGGGCTGATTGTCGGTAGCCCCGGATATTTTGGAAACATGGCCGCGGCAGTGAAGTTTTTTTTCGACCAGACCAGCGCGCTGTGGCTGGCCGGCGGGATGATTGGCAAACCGGGTGGTGTGTTTACCGCAACCTCCAGCATGCATGGCGGACAGGAAACCGTGTTAACCAGTATGATGCTGCCATTATTACATCACGGTATGCTGGTTACCGGTATCCCCTACTCAGAACCTGCGCTAAACCTGACGAAAACCGGAGCAACGCCCTATGGTGCCAGCCATGTAGCGGGACAGGACGGGCAGGAACTGAGTGAGCATGAGCGCTCAGCCTGCAGGGCGTTGGGTAAGCGCATTGCCGAACTGGCCTGCAAGCTCGGATAATTTGAAACAGACCAACATGCACCCACTAAAATCAATCAGCCTGTTATCGTGGTTCAGTTTACTGGCATTCCAGCTTTATCTGTTGTGGCCCGGGCACGGTATTGACTACTACTGGGTAGTCTTGTTGGCCGTACCCCTGCTATTCCCGGTCAAAGGCCTGCTGTTTGATCAGCGTTACACCTACCGATGGGTCGGTTTTATGACGATGGTCTACTTTTGTATCGGTATCAGCGAGCTGATTTCGAATCCGCAATTGCGCTTCTATGGTTTCGGCACCACGATATGCAGTACGACGCTATATCTGTCGGGAATCTACTATGCCCGCTACCTGGGGCTGGAAGCAAAGAGCTGAGTTAGCGATTGCGCTCTAACATGGCCTGTTTAACCAATGGAATTGTCACTTTTCGCTGCTGTGACAGCGATGCCCCGTCCAGTTGCCGGAGAATTTCCATTTGCGCGGCCAGGTTTCGAGCATGATGATTCATCAGATAGGAAATCACTTCGTCGGATAGCTCGATACCATTCAAATGCGCGCGCCTGCGCAGTATTTCACGAATCTCAATATCGCTGCTGGTGGGCAACTGCAACATCAGCCCCCATTGCAAGCGGGAACGAAAATCATCCAGGCTTGTTACCAGATCATCCGGTTTATGCGTCATTGAGAATACGAATCGGTAATCGCCATCGCGACACCGGTTGATTACCTGGTAAAAACAGGCCTCCCATTCCGGGTGACCGGCAATTGCGTCCAGATTATCAATTGCCAACACATCGCAATTCGCGAAACCTTCGAATTCGCTCGCATCGCATTGCAGTAACTGACTTGCATCGTAGATTTGCAGCAATACATTTTTTCGTCTGGCCAGGTCAGCACTGGCATTTAGCAAATGCGTTTTGCCACTGGCAGTTGCCCCCCATAGACCGATTTGTGCTTCACCATCTCCGAGAACGAGTGCCTTCAGGCTGGTCCGGATTAACTCTGCCCGATCAGAAATAAAATTTTCGAAGCTGAACTGGCGGTCAAGCGAAAGCGGTAACGCGATCTGTTTAATTGCCGACTCCACGATTGATAAAGCTGTAATTCAAGATAATCTGCTCCTCACCCCCGGTGCTCAGCTGCGGAAAATCCTCCTGTTCCAGTACCTCACCAAAATCGATCAGTCGTTGCAGATCCTCGGGATTGTTACGCAGTTTCAGGCGGTAGGTGATGACATCCTTGTTTATCATCGCGACGCGCACGCTATCGACGACGTTCAGCGATTTCAGGTATTTCTGCACCTTGATAAGATTATCGATACCCTCCAGTGCCGAAACACTCAACAACAGGGTTTGTTCGACACGCCGATGGTCTTCCAGGGCATACTCGAGTGCCAGTATCTTTGCCAGGTGCCTGATAACCTGCTCGATTACAGCATTTTTTGAAGGTGCTTCGAATTTCCACTTGAAAATCTGATCTGCAAAGCGCACCTCCCAGTCGCCCTGCCACCCCTGGCCACTGCGCCCCAGTACCTGGCCGACCAGCAGTGCATCTGGAGCGTAGCGCGCAGCCATGGTCTGGATCTTGCCGAATTCGCGGGAAACGATATCGCCTATATTCACCAAGCCAATGTCCTCGAGATCCATTAGCGGAAACAGCACCGGAACCGCATGAATCGATGCCGCCTGGTCAAGCGCTTCGATCAAATCGGGGGTCGAATCTTCAGATACCAGCTTTATATTTTCATTTACATCATAGGAAATCACCAACAAACTGCTCGGTCGTTCGCGACCCCAAACCGGGAAATTGTTCTCGCGCAGCAGGCTTTCTATCAATTGCTGGTCGAAGTCGATTCGCAGGTACAGGCGTCCAGCGTCAGGTTCATCGCCTTCTGGCAAACTGCGGTTGATATAACGAAACTGTTTGACATAACGAGCACTGCTTTCAATAGGTCGTTCGAAAGCGGGGCTGCGTAGGGCGTCGTCTGAACCACTCACCTTGACCACCACTTGCCTGAAAGCCTGGCTGAAGGATTCAAGTCTTAAACCCGTGGTTTGATCGGCAACCGGCAACTGGACTGTAAACAGATCTTCTACAGTTACTGCTTTCGCCGACAGACTTACCATCCCCGGCAACACTGATAACAGCGCCAAAAGTTTGTACAACTTCATCGTTTCCCTATTCTCATCCACGGACATTTGCGTTCAAGGCGTGTAAAATAACACACCACTATTGTTTCCTGAACCAACAAACCATGAATCCCGAACGATCTCTGAACTATCGCGACGCCGGCGTCGATATCGATGCTGGCAACGAACTGGTAGAACGCATCAAACCTGCGATCAAATCCACCAGGCGAGAAGGGAGTGTCGGCAGCATCGGTGGATTCGGGGGATTGTTCGAACTGCCACTGGAACGTTTCCGGAATCCACTCATGGTATCAGGCACCGATGGTGTCGGTACCAAACTCAGTCTCGCCATCGAACTCGACAGTCTTGACAGTATCGGTATTGATCTGGTCGCCATGTGCGCGAATGATATCGCGGTACTCGGCGCCGAGGCATTGTTTTTTCTTGACTATTACGCCACCGGTCGGCTGGAACTCGAACAGGCCGAACGAGTCATCAGGGGAATAGCGACGGGTTGCAAACAGGCTGGCTGTGCGTTGATCGGTGGCGAAACTGCTGAAATGCCAGGTATATACCAACCCGGCGATTTTGACCTGGCCGGCTTCTGTGTCGGGATTGTGGAAAAAGATGACATCATTGACGGTAGTCGTGTGGTTGCGGGAAATCGCCTGATCGCCCTGGCTTCTTCGGGAGTGCACTCTAACGGCTATTCGCTGGTGCGTAAAATTATTGAAGTTTCAGGTGCACAGCTATCACAGGACTGTGGTGAACAGTCACTTGCAGACGCACTGATCGCGCCGACCCGGATCTACGTTAAAAACCTGCTGGCATTGTCCGGTGGCTGTCAAATAAATGCGATCGCACATATAACCGGGGGCGGCCTGGTAGAAAATGTTCCACGCGTACTGCCGGATCACCTCAGTGCCCGAATCGATTTATCGAGCTGGCAACTAACGCCTGTTTTCAGCTGGTTACAACAGGCGGGCAAAGTCGAACAGCTGGAAATGTTGCGTACTTTTAATTGCGGGGTGGGAATGGTACTTGCGGTCGATGCGGAGCAGGAACGGCAATGCCTCGAGCAGCTAGACGCGCTCGGCGAAACAGCCTGGGTTATTGGCGATGTTATCCCCCGCGAAAACCAGGCACCGGTTATCTTTACATGACCAAACCAATGACGCTGGCGATTTTGATCTCTGGCAATGGCTCTAATCTGCAGGCAATTATCGATGCTATCGAAGCAGGGCAACTTAACGCAGAAATTAAGGCAGTTATTTCCAATAATTCAGAGGCTTATGGCCTGGTACGTGCAACCCGGCATAATCTCCATACCTGGGTAATCGACGACCAGGATTACGACAGCCGCAAGCGTTACGATGAAGTATTACAGCACTACCTCGAATCCATCGGCCCGGACTACATCGTCTTGGCCGGCTTCATGCGTATACTGAGCCCCGGCTTTATTGACGCGTTCGAGCATAGAATCCTCAACATCCATCCCTCACTGCTGCCTGCCTATAAAGGCCTGAATACCTACCAACGCGCGCTCGACAATGCTGAAACCCAACATGGAGTCAGCATTCATTTAGTCACCGCGGAACTCGACGCCGGTCCGATAATTCTGCAGGCAAGTTATGCCGTGGAAGCGGAAGATCGTGTCGAAGACTTGCAAAGAAAGGGCTACCAGCTGGAGCATCAGATGTATCCCCAGGTACTGAGTTGGCTCGGTGATAAACAGTTAACTATTAAAGAAGGACAGGTATTTTATGATCAGGCTTTGCTTGAGCAGCCGATCCAATTCGATCGCTAGTCTGTTACTGCTGGCAGTTTCGCTATTCTCACCCAGACTGGCTGCCGAGGTTCCGCTGCGGGCTTTTACCGCGAGTTACGATCTGTACCAGAGCGGAATGCACATCGCCGTTGCTCAACTTAGCCTGCAGGGCTCGGATGGGCTCTGGCGTTGGCGCATGACAACCAAGGCGCGCGGCATCTATTCTCTGTTCATTAACAAAAGCCCTTACTCCGAGACCTCGTTCACGCAGAACGATAATGATATACAGCTGCAACAAGTCCTGGTCACAGACACAGCGGATAAAAAGAAACACGAATCTGCCAACTTCGACTGGAACAAGGGCAGCATCGCGGTACTTAGACGAGGCAAGCAGAATCAACTGCCGCTAAATGCGGAAGTTTATGATTACCATAGCATCCACCTGCTCACAGCCGCGATGCACCTGCAGAAACTCAAAAATACCACCATCGATTTTTACCTTAAAGGGAAGCTGGTCAAATCAAGGGTTGTCTATAGTGGCGAGGGAAATGTTGATATCAACGGAGAGGCCATTGAGGCCCTGATATTTGAACAGGTGATCGTTAGATCAAACTCGAAGATTAAGTATTACTACGATGCAAACAATCCACTGTTGCCCTTACGGATCGAGAAGCTCGAGTCCGGCGAAAGCCCGGCAATCCTGTCGTTGCGCAAGGTCGACTGGGATCTATAGCCGGGTATAACCCTCCTGGTTCTGCAAGCGTTCAATTTCTGCGGGTGCGAAAGGTACCTGTTCAATAAAACTGGGAAGCTCGTTCTGCTCGATATCGAGTACTCGCATCATTGTCTGGCAAGCCTTGATATCGATAATATTGTCCTGGTCCAGCAGGCGCGCGCGCTCCACGGTCGACTGGTTTGAAGCATAGTTGTTTTTCTGAAACAACTGCAATTCATCACCGTGCAGGACAATAGCAATCTTACCGTGTTCATCCGGTTTAAAAAGTGCCCGCAGGTCCTCGGCACGATCAAGTACCACATCGAGCTGCTGCGATGAACTCACGGTAACGCTGAATACGTATCCTGAATTATCCGGTTCAGCCAAAGCATGAACGGGCGCAACCATTGCCGCTATCAACAATACGAAAATCGAAGGGAAACGCAGCTGCATTCTAGTCTGTCCCGGCAATCGTCATGTTATCGATCAAAATTGAACCGCAGCGAATGTTACCGCGTAAATCGATGTCTTTACCGATCTCGACAATACCTTTGAACATGTTGCGCAAGTTGGATGCGATGGTCACTTCCTCCACTGCATGATCGAGCTGGCCATTTTCCACCCAGAAACCTGCAGCACCACGGGAATAATCACCGGTAACGTTATTCACTCCGTGCCCCATCAGTTCGGTTACCAACAGTCCACGGTGCATCGCGGCCAGGCATTCATCGAAGGTTTTACCCGTATCGTTCAGGGTCAAGTTATGTACGCCGCTAGCATGACCGGTCGAAGCCAAGCCAAGCTTGCGTGCCGAGTAACTGTCCAGCAGGTAATTCTGGATCACCCCATCGGTAACCAGTGAACTAACACGCGTGGCAACGCCCTCCGAGTCAAAATTCGCTGATCCCAGGCCCTGTTGGATGAAAGGATCTTCGTTTAATTGCAGGAATTCCGGGAAAACACATTCACCCTTCGCATCCAGTAAAAAACTCGCTTTGCGATACTGGGCCGCACCGCCGATTGCAGCGGTGAAACTGCCGACGATGCCGCGCGCAAGTTCAGGTACAAACAGGACCGGCGACTGCCGGGTATTTAGTTTAGTGGCATCCAGTCTGCGCACGGTACGTGCGGCCGCCTTTTCACCCACGCTGCGAGCGCTTGCGAGATGATCCGGATGACGACTGATGTCGTACCAGTAATCGCGTTGCATTTTCCCGTTTGACTCGGCCACGACCGAGCAGCTAATACTGTGTCGGGACTTGCGCTCGGCCTCTAAAAATCCGTGTGAATTGCCATACACCGCGAGCCCGGCGTTTAAGTCGACCGACGCGCCTTCAGAATTAACAATTCGCTGATCGTATTCAAGCGCGGCATTTTCACATTCCAGCGCAAGATCGATAACTGCCTGCGGTTCGAGATTCCACGGATGATATAAATCAAGATCATGCATCTCGGTCGCCATCAGCTCCGCATCGGCGAGTCCGGTACAGGGGTCCTCTGACGTATAACGGGCAATATTGCAGGCTGCCTCAACCGTTTTACGAATCGCCTCGGGATCAAGGTTCGAGGTGCTGGCGCTGCCCTTGTGCTGACCAATGTATACACTGATGCCGAGACCATTGTCCTGCTGATGCTCGATGGTTTCGACAGTTCCCATCCGCGTAGCAACCGAAAGCCCCTGTGATACCGATAAGCCAGCCTCCGCCTGGGTCGCGCCATTCTCTGCAGCCATTTTGAGGGCGTCAGCGACGATGTTTTTAAACGTATCCGCTTGCGGAAATGCTAATATGCTATTTTTTTCAAGGTCCATTGAATCATTTTATCCCAGACGGTTATGGAAAACGAAGCACAGATTGATGAAATCGAATATGTCAGTAAGAGTCAACTTAAACGAGAAAGCCATGCAATTCAGGATCTCGGCAAAAGACTGGCTGCATTATCCGCCGATCACCTGGCAAGAATACCACTGGATCAACCAGTACTTGAGGCAATAGCGCTCGCACGGCGCATTCGAAACAAGCGCAGCGCACTCAAACGCCATTACCAGTATCTTGGCAAACTGCTGCGCGCGCGCGATACCGACCCTATTTTTGCCGCCCTAAACGAGATTGATAACGAGAGCCGACAATCCATCCAGCATCATCACCGTGCAGAGCGCTGGCGCGACCGTATCATCGAACAGGGCAAAGATGCAATCGAAGCCCTGGTAGCCGAAATCGCGCATACTGACCGACAGAAACTGCGCCAACTATGGCGCAACTACCAAAACGCAACCACCGACGCCAAACGCACCCAGCATTCGCGCCTAATCTACAAAGAAATCAAGCGCACCCTCGACACTTAAATCCTTTTTATCTCACTGGGTAACCCAGACGCTTGCAGTCTTGGGAGAATGTCCGCAAAAGCCGCTCCCACCCGGTGCAAGCACCGGGTGGTCCATCCATGGAATCGCTTGGAGCTCGGCATCCATGCCTC
>CALJYH010000102.1 GCA_937984095.1 uncultured Gammaproteobacteria bacterium
GTGCAAGGTTTGCGGCCAGCCCATAAAGCACCTGGTTCAAGGACAACGCTCGAGCTACTACTGCCCCGAATGCCAGTCATAATCGTCGCTCACCCTGATCTGCAAACGTATCTCGAATCCACCTGTTTCAACAAATGGATCGACGATAAGCGGGCCCGGGATTCGGCCATAGCATATCCGATATTTGCCCACCGATATTGAGCTCCCTCGGGGAGAGTGTTCGCGAAAGGCGCTCCCAACCGGCGCAGGCGCCGGTTGGTCCATCCATGGAATCGCTTGGAGCTCGGCGTCCTGCCTCGCTACACTTTCGCGAACACTCTCCCCGAAGGAGCTCTGGTTTCTCTCAATTCAGATTTGGATTATCATCCATGCATCTCAGTTACCAGGAAAACGAGCATGTCTATTCACGCTATCGATGAGAATGTCGACCCAGTCGCGCAGGCGAAAATCGACCTCGCAGCAGCGCTACGCCTCGCGGTTTACCACGAACTCGAAGAAGGCATAGACAACCATTTCACCGTAACCGTTCCAGGACACGAAGACCGTTTCATGGTGCTACCGTTTGGTATGCATTGGTCCGAAGCACGCGCCAGCGATATGATCGTTTTCAACGAGGCCGGCGAGACCCTGGAAGGAGAAGGTGTTGTCGAACTCTCGGCGCAGTGCATCCACGCCCCGATTCATCGCATTACCGGACGTCGCGTGGTGTTTCATACTCATCAGAACTGGGCCCTCGCGCTCAATATGCTCGAGCACAATCGATTGATCCCGGCATGCCAGACCTCGGCTTTTTTCGCCGGTAGAATCGCCTACGATGATCATTACTACGGCACCGCCGATTCGCTCGAAGAAGGCGAACGCCTGGCCGGGATAATCAGAGATAACCAGGTTGTTTTTTTGCGCAATCACGGTGTTCTAGTCGCAGTTGATTCAATCGCCAAGGCTTACCGCATGCTTTATCTGCTCGAACGCGTCTGTCGCGCACAGATTCGTGCGATGAGCACCGGGCAGAAATTACTACCCATTTCGCAACAGGTAATCGAGCAGGTACAAACCCCCGATGAACACGATCGTCACAAGGGTCAGCGTGACGACCTTTACTTTGCCGCAATGAAACGCCTGCTCGACCGGGAGATGCCTGGCTATGCGAATTAAGTCTGAGTAAAATTCAAAAGCTCGTCCCGAGGCCTTGATTGGTGTGCCTGGCTTCTTTACCATCGGGCCTCCTTTATCAAAGGAACCAGTCATGTTTTTAAATTCCCCATATCGTTTCCTTTACCTCTTGCTCGCGATGCTATTTGCCGCCGCTGCACAGGCAGTACCTGGTGAAGGCACAAGAATCATGATTTCGGCGCCATCTGATTATGCGGTCGATGCCGGAAAAGCGGTTTCGGCAAAAGGTGGCAACCTCATTGATGTGGCTGTCGCAGTTGGACTCACGCTTGCAGTCACTAACCCTTCCAACGCCACACTTGGCGGCGGCGGGTTTGCGCTGGTCAGCATGGGCCAGGGTGTCGAGGTGCTGGATTTCAGGGAATCGGCACCCGCGGCAACTTCTCCCGAATTTTATGTCAACCTGGAAAAAGGGGCTTCCTGGAATGGCGGCACGGCCGTTGGCGTCCCCGGCGTCGCGGCAGGACTGTGGGCACTGCATCAGAAATATGGCAAGTTAAAATGGCCGGATTTGTTCGATACAGCGATGGTCCTCGCTGTAGATGGAATCGAATTTTCAGGGACCGAGTCACGCTATTCCGAGACACAAATAGGTCGATTAAACGCCGCAGGCGTCAGACATTTTTTCAAGGCACCAAAACAACCCTACCGGCCCGGTGAAGTTTTAAAACAACCGGCGCTCGCGGAAGCCCTGAAACTTTATCGCGACAAGGGCCCGGACGGATTTTATTCCGGCGATGTCGCCCAGGATATCGCCGCTACGGTCCAGGCCGAGGGAGGTGTCATCACGGTAGCAGACATGGCCGCTTACAAGGTACGCTGGTTGCAACCATTAGAGACAGAATTTAGCGGACACAAGGTTTACATGATGCCACCACCGAGCAGTGGCGGTGCTGTAATAAAGGCTGCATTCGAGCTTTTCAACAAGGTTAATATTCAACAGCAGGCGCCGCTTAGCGTGAATGAAATTCATTTAATGGCAGAGGTTTTGAATAGAGCTTTCAGAGGACGCGCCCTGCTGGGTGATCCGGATTATCACGACAACCCTTTCGATAAAATATTATCGGATGAGTATCTCAATGAAATGGCGCAAAGTATTGATAAATCCAGGGCCGTGCAGTTGGCACCCCTGGTGGATAAACCGGTCGATGATTCAAACGAAACCACCCAGTTTTCGATCCTGGATGCCGATGGCAATGCCATTAGCCTTACGGTGACACTGAATGGAAGTTATGGATCCGGGGTGGTTTCGGAAAAATATGGAATTTCACTCAACAATGAAATGGATGATTTCACTACCCGACCCGGCGAACCCAATGCGTATGGCCTGTTGCAGGGCTTTGGTAACCGTGTGCAACCCGGCAAACGACCGCTCAGCTCAATGAGTCCGACGCTAGTCGAAAAAGATGGAAAGATCGTGATGACCCTGGGTGCGGCCGGCGGCCCGCGGATAATCAGTAGTGTGATTCAAACCATTTACAGGGTACTGGTCACCGGGCTCGATATCGATCGCGCGGTCCAGTTCCCCAGGGTGCACCACCAGTTTTTACCCAACAAGCTCTTCATCGACGAATTTAAATTTTCACCCGAACTGGTGACAGACCTGCAGCAACGCGGGCACGAGACCGTGGCGCACAAACCCGGCAGGATGGGCCGGATCAAGGCGGTACGTTTAAACGACAAGAACTATCTCGAAGCGAGTTTCGATAATCGCAGCGAAGGTGCGGTGGGTGGCTACTAGCTCAATGCGTCAGATCAAGACTGGGTGACCAGGCTCTTCGTTTTCTTAGTCGTTCCCGACTAGGTGTTTATATTTTTCCAGCAATTGCTCCTGTGTTTCCGGATATTCCGGATTAAAGGGGATGCAATCGACAGGACAGACTTCCACGCACTGAGAAGTTTCGAAATGCCCGACACACTCGGTGCAAAGCAGCGGATCTATTTCGTAGTACTCTTCTCCCGGTGAAATCGCGTCGTTCGGACACTCCGGTTCGCAAACATCGCAATTAATACATTCATCGGTGATCATCAGTGCCACGAGTTACATCTCCAACTGGATATTTACTTGCTAGACTGCAATTTTTCAGTCAGGCGCCGCAAGATTTCCGGGTGCAGAAACTCGGAGACATCGCCATTCAAGCGAGCAATTTCGCGCACCAGGCTCGACGATACGAATGCATAGTGTTGCGCCGCGGTAAGAAAAACAGTCTCGATTTCCGGCGCCAGGGATCTATTCATGCCTGCCAGCTGGACCTCGTACTCGAAATCTGAAATCGCGCGCAGACCACGCACAATGACATCGGCATCGCAATCGCGTGCAAAATCGATGAGCAAACCAGAGAAGGGTTTCACCGAAATATGTTCATTGTCGTCAAATACCGTCTTTAACATATCGAGGCGTTCATCGATATTGAAGAAAGGCTCCTTGGCGAGACTGTCGGCAACCCCGATCACGACATGATCGAACATTTTCAAGGCACGTTCGCAAATGTCGATGTGGCCGCGGGTTACTGGATCGAAAGTACCCGGATAAATTGCGGTACCCTTCATAGATTACCTCTGTATTCCAGCATCTGGTGCCGGGCTGATTAATCGGCAGATTCTAACGGCTTCCCTGCCATTCGGCTATAGCATATTTTACCTGGCTCGCGCTTTTCTGCTTAAGCCATCGCAGGCTGGCAGAGGGTAAATCGAAATCTTCCGATGCTGGCCATTCAAAATAGACTTTAGCGCCAATTTGCAGGCAATTCTGGACTTCCAACTGATTAAAAACCTGCTCGCGCAAGTGGGGCTCTGCATAGGGGGGATCGATAAACACAATATCGTATTTTCGCTGCAGTTGAGCAATCGAATCCGTGGCGTCACCTGCGACGATTTCAAATGCGGAGGTTTCAAGGCGCTCAGCCTGGGCCTGCAGGTTAGCTAGCGCCCGTGGGTGTTGCTCGAGCGCAGTTACCCAGCGGGCGCCACGCGACAATGCTTCGAAACCAAGCACGCCGCTGCCGGCGAAGCAATCGAGCAAGGTTGCGTCCCTCAAATCTTGTGCGAGCCAGTTAAACAGGGTTTCGCGTATACGGTCGGGGGTTGGGCGCAAACCTTCTGCATCAACTACCAGCAGTTTACGACCACGCCATTTGCCGCCAATGATCCTAACTTGAGATTTCATATCAGATGCCGGTTTAGCGCTTTAATGCGGTTAAGAAGTGCACAGATGGAATCGCTTTCTGTTAGCATATTGTGCCTGAATTCTATGTCCTGGAAAAACGATGTTCGGATTTAAATCTGCCAGCAAAAACGAGGTGGAAGCACCCACCGGCCTGTTTGCCTCGCTACGCCAGCGCCTCACAAAAACCAGGGAAAACCTGTCGAATGGCCTGGCCGATTTGCTACTCGGCAAAAAGCAGATTGACGATGAAATGCTGGAGCAGCTGGAAGACCAATTACTGATGGCTGACGTCGGTATCCAGGCCACACAAAAAATTACCTCGCGCCTGGCCGAATCGCTGCAACGTAAGCAACTGGGCGATAGTGATAGCCTCCTCGGCGCGCTTAAGAGTACCATGATCGAAATTCTCGCGCCCTGTGCTATTCCGCTGAGCATAGATACCGGCAAAAAGCCTTTCGTGATACTGATGGTAGGCGTCAACGGCGCTGGCAAGACCACCACTGTGGGTAAACTTGCGCAACAGTTTAAAAACCAGGGGCTTAAGGTCATGCTGGCGGCCGGTGACACTTTTCGCGCCGCAGCGGTAGAACAACTGCAAGCCTGGGGTGATCGACTCGAAGTACCGGTTATCAAACAGGGCAAGGGCGCCGACTCGGCATCGGTCATATTTGATGCCCTGAAATCCGCGCAAGCGCGAGGGATCGACGTGCTGATTGCCGATACTGCCGGGAGATTACATACGCAATCGAGCCTGATGGATGAGCTCGAGAAGATAAAACGTGTCATGAGCAAGCTCGACCCGGACGCACCCCAGGAAACTCTGCTGGTACTCGACTCGGGAACCGGCCAAAATGCACTGGCGCAAGCAAGCAATTTTCGCGACACGATCGGCATTTCCGGAATAATTCTGACCAAGCTCGACGGCACTGCCAAGGGAGGAATGATCTTTAGCGTTGCCGAACACCTGCAAACCCCGATCCGCTATATCGGGGTGGGCGAATCGGTCGATGACCTGCGCCCCTTTGATAACGCGGAATTTGTTGATGCTTTGCTGGCCGACGCCTGAGCCCGATTCCGAGATATGATTGAATTTCACAATGTGACCAAGCGTTTCGAAGGCGGCTACGAGGCGCTAAGCAATGTTTCGCTTAAACTGGATGAAGGCCAGATGGCTTTTATCACCGGACACTCGGGTGCCGGCAAGAGCACGCTATTAAAAATTATTGCGCTTATCGAGAAACCAACCCGTGGTCAGGCGCTGCTGAATCGCGTCAATCTCAATACAATGTCCCGTCGGCGCATACCTTATATCCGCCGTAATATCGGTATTATCTTTCAGGATCACCAGTTATTATTTGATCGCAGCGTATTCGATAACGTCGCCCTGCCCCTGCATATCCAGGGATATCGGCCACAGGAAATTGCCAAGCGAACCCGTGCTGCACTCGATAAAGTCGGTTTACTGCACAAGGAAAAATCGTTGCCGATTACGCTCTCCGGCGGCGAGCAACAGCGCGTCGGGATTGCGCGCGCGGTGGTGCATAAACCGATGTTACTGTTGGCTGATGAGCCTACTGGTAACCTCGATCCGGAACTGTCACGCGAAATCATGCAGATTTTTGTGGATTTCAACCAGGTCGGTGTCACGGTGCTGGTCGCCAGTCACGACCTCGACCTGATCGATGAACTGGACAAACCGCGCATCACGCTTAATCGGGGCAAACTCATCCTGAATGACCTCGAAGACGCTCCGCAGGAGGCAGATGGTGGCTGGCAGTAATATCCGTCACAAGAAGCTAGCGACCTCAAATCGTATTTCAGCTTACCTGCTGCATCACTTGCAGTCGTTGAGGTTCAGCCTGCGCAAGATTTACGAGGCCCCGGCAACCACCATTATGACGGTCGCAGTCATCGGCATTACGCTGTCATTGCCCGGCGGGTTTTACCTGTTTTTAAAGAATATTGACGCAATCTCTGGCGATTTCCGCTCGAGTTCCCAGATCAGCCTGTTTCTTGATCTCGATCTCAGCGAAAAACAGGCACGGGCGCTCGATAAAAAGATTGCCAAAATCGAGCTTGTCGATTCGACCCGATTCATTTCGCGCGATAAATCGCTCGAGGATTTTCGCCAGGACTCGGGGTTTGGCAAGAGTATCGATACCCTGAGTACCAATCCACTGCCGCATACCATTATCGTCGAACCTGTCGAGGCCGATACTTTTGCCGTGCGCAACTTGCTCAAATCCTTACAGGCAATGCCCGAGGTTAAAATTGCCAAACTGGATACCGAGTGGCTGGAACGACTTTACACGATTATCGAGATTGCCCGGCGTTCGGTCGCAATAATTACGATATTGTTCGCCTGTGCGGTTTTACTCATCATTGGTAATACGATCAGGCTCGATATTCAGAATCGGTACCAGGAAATAATTGTCACCAAGTTAATCGGCGCCACCGATGCATTCATTCGACGGCCGTTTCTCTACGGTGGTGTCTGGTACGGCTTATTGGGCGGTATTATTTCATGGTTAATCGTGGAGATCGGCTATCTCGCAATTTCGGGACCTCTCGAGCGCCTGAATCTGCTATATAAGTCTGATATGAACCTGATTACATTTTCGTTTCACGACTTTATCATTCTAATAACATCAAGTACCCTACTTGGGCTGGCCGGGTCATGGATCGCAGTGGCGCGGCACTTAAATCAAATAGAGCCAACCTAAAAAATGTCCGCTAAACGTCGAATATTACTGATTGATTCTTCAGACTCAGCTCGCACAATTCTGTTCAATGAGATTTCGAGCCGCGCACCCGATCTAGACATCATCGCCTGCGCTAGCGGCAAGGAAGCGATGACTGCGGTGAAGCGTTACGAGTTTGAAATTATCACGACCGGAATCTCTCTACCCGATATCGATGGTTACCAGTTAATCGAGCAAATTCGAGAAACGCCCAAGAATAAAGAGACCGCCATTTTCGTCGTCTCCGGTGATATTGACACGCGCGTCGTTGGTGGTGACATGGAAGATACCGATGCGGTAACGGCGTATTTTGACAAGTCCGAGGGACACAAATCCCTGATTAACTTCATACTCAATTTTCTGGGTACACACAACGAATTGCCGGTTAAAGTCCTCTACGTGGATAGAAGCGCCACCTCAACCGCAATTACCACTGGAATATTAGAAAGAAACGATATCGAGTATTTTCATTTCCGTGACAGCGGTGAAGCACTCGAGTTTCTGAAACAAGATCTGGCCGAGCATGCCAACTGCAGCATTGATGTCATGATTACAGACCTGATGTTGACGAGCGACGTAAATGGTTACGAATTGATCCAGACCATACGTAATGAACTAAACCTGGACTACCTTACGCTGCCGGTACTGCTTATGACCATCGAACCCGGTGAGGATGAACGTACTGATTTCACAGCAATATTCGGCGCTGGCACTAATGATTTTATTACCAAGCCGATCGACGAAGGCGATTTACTGACACGCCTGCAGACCCTGGTCAACATCAAGCGCCAAAGCGAAGCATTAAATTCCTGAAACCAATCCTCCGAACACCCCATTTAATGATCCAGAACCAGGATTGCGGCGTATATATTCAGATTTTTGTCTTAATATCCATACAGTTAACAAGTATATTAATATTTGCTAATACTCTTGAACTGTTTGTGATATTTATGCTCTAATAGCTAGCACTCAGATAGCGTGAGTGCTAAATAAATACTAAATCGAGGTCATTTATGAGCACAGAACTGGTCAATACAAGCAATACCCTGCCCGTATTAACGGGTAGCTCGAATCTGGACGCTTATATTCAGGCCGCCAGGAGCGTGCCTATATTGAGCGCTGAAGAAGAGTATGCCCTGGCAAAGGACTTGCAGGAAACCGGTAATATAGCATCAGCCCAGAAGCTGGTCCTGCCGCACCTGCGCTTTGTCATCAAAATCGCCAACAATTACGCTGGTTACGGCCTTGCGGTTCCCGATTTGATTCAGGAAGGCAGCATTGGCCTGATGAAGGCGGTAAAACGCTTTCGCCCTGAAGTTGGCGTGCGCCTGGTGTCGTTCGCAGTGCACTGGATAAAAGCCGAAATTCACGAGTATGTCTTAAAGAATTGGCGCATCGTAAAAGTGGCTACCACCAAGTCACAGCGGAAACTTTTCTTCAAACTGCGCAGTCAGAAAAAGCGCCTTGGCTGGTTCAAGTCGGAAGAAATCGACCATGTCGCGGAAACGCTCGGCGTTACCCGAGAGAACGTGATAGAAATGGAAAACCGTCTCAATAACTACGATGTCGCTTTTGATGCTTCCAGCGATGATGATGACGATACGGCCTACCTGGCACCCGCCAACTCTCTGACTTCAAATACGCCTTCGCCCGAGTTATTGCTCGAGGCCCAGGACACCGAACAAAACAATGCTCACATGCTCAGTGAGGCGCTGCAGAATCTCGACGAACGCAGTAAGGCAATCGTGACACGACGCTGGTTGACTGAGCCCAAAGCGACGCTGCACGAACTTGCCGATGAATATGGCGTTTCAGCAGAGCGTATTCGTCAAATCGAAAGTAACGCATTTAAATCGATCAAGTCCTCGTTCTAACCTGAGACCATTAAGCACTTTAGTTGAAAGCCCGGCCTGACCGGGCTTTTTTCATGCCTGCCCACATATAAATACTATACTCAAACGTAAATTCTACTGGGCTCACAGAAGATGTCGGATATCGATTCTCCTGAAGACGAGAATGATGAACAGACTTTGCTTGAAGAAAAGCTGAAAGCGCTTGAGGCAGACCTGCGCCAAAAAAAGGAAATTATCCTGGCACAGCACAACAAGCTTGAGGCATTTTTCGAGTCGTCGATCGATGCCGTGGTGCAAATGGATTTTGACGGTTATATCACCGGCTGGAACCAACAAGCCGAGAAGATTTTCGGCTGGAGTGCAGAAGAGATTCTCGATCAGACGATTGAACAAACCATTATTCCTGAACGTTACCGGGATGCCCACAACAAGGGTATGAAAAAGTTTCTAAAAACCGGCGAAACTTCAGTTCTGAATACCCTGATCGAAATTCATGCGCTGCACCGGGATGGCTACGAATTTCCAGTCGAACTATCCGTATCGGTTATCGATTCAGCTGATCTCCAGGAATTCAATGCCTACATCCGCGACATATCGGAACGCAAGCACGCCGAGACGGTGATCTGGAACCAGGCTAACTTCGATTCACTGACAAGCCTGCCAAATCGAAACCTGTTTTTACAAAAGCTCGAACACGAGATTCGTTCCTGCGATCGCAGCAACTTGTCGTTGGCACTACTCTACATCGATCTTGATCGCTTCAAGGATGTCAACGATACACTGGGCCACGACATGGGAGATTTGCTATTGATCGAAATCTCGAGTCGACTCAAAAAAACACTTCGTGAAATTGACACGGTCTCTCGCTTAAGTGGTGACGAGTTCACGGTAATCCTGGGGCAGATCGATGATCCATTATCGGTGCAGCCCTTGTGCCAGCAGTTGCTCGATGAGCTCGCAAGACCCTACCAGCTCGATAACGAGAAAGTTTTCCTTACGGCCAGCATTGGCGTGACATTTTATCCACAGGATTCAAAAGATATCGACGTCCTGCAACGCAATGGCGACCAGGCAATGTATGCAGCCAAGGGGAACGGCCGCAACAGTTTTCATTTCTTTACACCCGAGCTGCAGGATCGAGCGGTTAGAAAACGCAAAATGATCAAGGACCTGCGCGAGGCAATACAGCAGCAGCAATTCGAGATTTACTACCAGCCGATTATCGATATGAAAACGCAAGGCCTGACTAAGGCCGAAGCCCTGCTGCGTTGGCATCACCCCGAATCAGGTAAGGTAAGTCCGTCGGTTTTCATACCCATCGCAGAAGAAACAGGCCTGATTGCGGATATTGGTAACTGGGTGTTCTATAGTGCGGTCGAACAGGCCAACCGCTGGCGGGATCAATTTGACATCGATTTCCAGATCAGCATTAACACCTCTCCGCTGCAATGGATCGACGAGACTGCCGCCATGAACCAGTGGTTTTCGCATCTACAACAGATCGGGGTCAGCGGCCAGGCCATCACCGTCGAGATTACCGAAGGCCTGTTAATGGATGCCAACGACAAGATAACCAATCGCCTGCTGGATTTTCGCGATGCCGAAGTCCAGGTATCGATCGACGACTTCGGCACGGGGTATTCATCTTTATCCTATCTGAAGCAGTTCGATATTGATTATCTCAAGATCGACCAGTCTTTTGTACGTAACCTGGATCATGATAAAAACGACCTCGCACTGTGCGAGGCCATTATCGTCATGGCACACAAACTGGGGATCAAGGTAATCGCGGAAGGTGTCGAAACCGAAACCCAGAACCAGTTGCTGAAAGATTTTGGCTGCGACTATGGCCAGGGCTACCTCTATTCGAGACCAATACCCGCCAGTGATTTCGAAGCGCTTTTCTGCGAACGCCAGGTGAAGCCAAAATCAAGATCCCGGACAAAAAAACGCACGGCCTAGACCGTGCGTTCGTATAAATACTGCCTGGCGACTACAGCCAATAGACGAAGATAAATAATCCGAGCCAGACCACATCCACAAAGTGCCAATACCAGGCTACTGCCTCGAACGCAAAATGGTTCTCGGGAGAAAAGTGCCCCTTGGCAGCACGGATCATGATGATTAACAACATGGTCGCACCCATGGTGACATGGAATCCGTGAAACCCGGTCAGCATGAAGAAGGTACTACCGTAGATACCCGAATCGAGACGCAGGTTCAGATCCTGGTAGGCATGAACGTACTCAACGCCTTGTAAAATTACGAAGCCGAATCCGAGTGCCACGGTTGCGAACAACCAGTATACCAGCCATACATTGTCTCTACGCTTTAGCGCCCAGTGCGCCAGTGTCACGGTCAGGCCCGAGGTCAACAGGATAACCGTATTGATAAAAGGCAATCCCCATGCATTCATGGTCGCCTTGGCAACCTCGAACTTATCCGCCAGCGGCAGGGTTAGCAGCGGCCAGGTAGCTTCGAAATCGGGCCACAGGTATTGAGCTGTCGCATCATTGTTGGAGCCACCATCGAGCCACGGCACTGAGTACATGCGCGCATAAAACAGGGCGCCAAAGAAGGCGGCGAAAAACATCACCTCGGAGAAGATGAACCAGCCCATGCCCCAGCGGAATGACATATCCACCTGTGCGTTATAGGTGCCTGCCAATGACTCCTTGACCACCGTGCCAAACCAGCCGTACATCATGAAAATCAGGATAGCGATACCGACAAATATCGGGGTTGCGCTCCAGGTACCGTGCAGAAAATTGGCGAAGCCAATAACGGTCAGGGACAACCCGACCGAACCGATGATCGGCCAATGGGTGCCATGCGGTACGTAATAATCTTGGTTGCTTGCACTACTCATGGATTTGTCTCTCTCTTTATTCTAAATTCGTTAGAATTATCTAGCCCTTGTCCAGACTGAAAAATGTATAGGACAATGTAATTTGTTGAATATCTTCTGAAATGTCGGTGCCGACTATAAATCGGAGCGGCATATCTCGTGTCTCGCGCCCTGCCAGTTCCTGCTGGGTAAAACAGAAACATTCCGTCTTGTTAAAGTGCTGTGCAGCCAGCCCCGGCGATACACTTGGAACCGCTTGCCCCAGGGTCGTTCTATCGCTGGCGCTGCGCACGCGAAATACGGCTTCATAAACCTGGCCTGGATGGATTTCCATCTTCTTGACCACGGGCTGAAAATCCCAGGGCAACCCGGTATTGGTATTTGCCAGGAAACGCACTTCGATCGTCCTTGACGTATCAACCTTGTTGGCGTCAATTTCTGCCGCTTCAATTCGGCCGGTCTTGCCATTGAGACCGGTAATGTCACAAAACACATCGTACAGAGGCACCAGCGCGAAGCCGAAACCAAACATCAGCAGGGGAATCGCAGCCAGTTTAAGCGGACTCACTTTCACTCGAAGTTACCCCAGAAAAAGGTTGCGATGAAAAAAGTTGCAACAACGAGTACGTGTGCGATCACGATACGCCAGGTCCGTCTACGTCGATCCGCAGTCGTGAAATAATCCTCTGGATGGTTCTCGTGCATCAACTGATCCACCTGCCCCGCTTACTTGACCGGGGGGGCTTCGGTGAAACTATGATACGGCGGCGGCGACGGTAAGTGTTCGAACTCGAGGCCAGTTGCTCCTTCCCAGACTTGAGCGCTCGCTTTTTCACCACCCTTGATCGTCTTAATGACGATATACAGGAAGAACACCTGCGCCAGGCCAAACGCAAAACCGCCGATACTCGAGATCATGTTGAACTCCGCGAACTGCAGTGAGTAATCCGGAATCCGTCGTGGCATACCCGCCAGGCCAACGAAGTGCTGCGGAAAGAACAGGACGTTGACTGCAATGGTTGACCACCAGAAGTGGATCTTACCCAGCTTTTCATCGTACATATGACCGGTCCACTTCGGCACCCAGTAGTAAAAGGCTGCGATAATCGAGTACAGCGCACCGGTTACCAACACATAGTGGAAGTGAGCCACGACAAAGTAAGTATCGTGATACTGGGTATCCACCGGGGCAACGCCCAGCATCAATCCGGAAAAGCCGCCGATGGTAAACATGACAATGAATCCCAGCGCCCACAGCATTGGGGTTTCGAAGGTCATCGAACCCTTCCACATGGTGGTGACCCAGTTAAATACTTTAACCCCGGTCGGTACCGAAATCAGGATGGTTGCGTACATAAAGTAGAGCTCGCCCGCGACCGGCATGCCGGTCGTAAACATGTGGTGCGCCCAGACCATGAAAGACAGGATCGCAATCGACGCGGTTGCATACACCATCGAGCTGTAGCCGAACAGTGGCTTGCGCGCGAAGGTTGGTATGATCGCCGAAATGATACCGAACGCCGGCAGGATCATGATATAGACCTCGGGATGGCCGAAGAACCAGAATATATGCTGGAACATGACCGGATCACCGCCGCCGGCGGCATCAAAGAACGAGGTACCGAAATGCCGGTCGGTCAACATCATCGTAACCGCACCCGCGAGCACCGGCATAACCGCGATCAACAGGTACGCGGTAATCAACCAGGTCCACACGAACAGCGGCATTTTCATCAGGGTCATACCCGGAGCACGCATGTTCAAGATGGTCGCGATGATGTTAATCGCACCCATTACCGATGAAATCCCCATCAAGTGGACCGCAAAGATGAAAAAGTCGGTCGTGTCCGGGGCAAAAGTCGTGGATAGCGGTGCATAAAAAGTCCAGCCAAACGCCGGTGCACCACCTTCCATAAAAGTCGTAGAGGCCAGCATCGTGAACGCGAACGGCAGAATCCAGAAGCTCCAGTTGTTCATGCGTGGCAACGCCATATCCGGCGCACCGATCATGATCGGTACCAGCCAGTTTGCGAGGCCGACAAAAGCCGGCATGATCGCACCGAAGACCATTACCAGGCCGTGCATCGTGGTCATCTGGTTGAAGAAATGGGGCTCGACCCATTGCAGACCGGGCTGAAACAACTCGAGACGAATGATCATTGCCATGGATCCGCCGTACAGCAGCATGATGAATGCCAACCACAGGTAAAGGGTGCCAATGTCTTTGTGATTAGTCGTCGTAACCCAACGCATCAAACCTTTCGCTGGACCATGATCATGATGCTCGCCATGAGCTGCATCGTGTGTTGTTTCGGTATACATCTAAATCCCCTTATCTTGCATTCTTGATCGCGGATGGCTGAACCATGTCACCCACGCTGTTTCCTAAAGCATTGCGTTCGTAAGTCACAACCGCCGCGATATCGACGTCATTGAGCTGCCCCTTGAAGGCAGCCATTGCGGTTCCCGCCTTACCGTTAACCACGACGTCGATATGACCCGCAGGATCACCCAGGACGACAGGACTTCCGGTCATCGCCGGGAAGGCACCCGGTATCCCGGCACCGGTCGGACCATGACAGGCCGAGCAATTTGCCTGGTAAACGGTTTCACCGCGCGCAAGCAGGTCCTTCATTGACCATTCCTGTTCAGCCGAGGCCGCCGCGGCGGCCGCTTCTTCTTTCTTGCTGACAAGCCACTGCTCATACTCTGCTTCGGTCACCGCATTGACGACAATCGGCATAAAGCCGTGATCCTTACCGCAAAGTTCGGCGCACTGCCCGCGGTATATTCCGGGCTTTTCGATGGTCGCCCAGGAATCATTGATAAAGCCGGGAACTGAATCCTGCTTGACCGCCAGTTCCGGAACCCACCAGGCGTGAATTACATCACTAGAGTGGAACAGGAAGCGGATTTTCTTGTTAATCGGGAGTACCACCGGCTCATCAACTTCAAGCAGGTAATTTTCGTTGCCGGTCGGGTCACTAACCACATCGCGGCTGGACTGCGCCAGACTGCTGATAAAGCTGACATCCTCATCGACATAGGTATATTTCCATTTCCACTGGATGCCGGTCACCTGCAGCGTAATGTCGGCATCGGTCTTGGCGTCTTCCAGATCGAGCAAGGTACCGGTCGCCGGAATCGCGATACCGATTAGAATTAACAGGGGAACCACGGTCCAGACAATTTCTACCGTGGTGCTTTCATGAAAATTGGCAGCTACTGCACCCTTGGACTTACGGTGATAGATTATTGACCACGCCATCGCCCCGAAGACGACCACCCCGATAACGACACAGATCCATAACACCAGCATATGCAGACCGTACAGTTGCTGACCAATTGGAGTAACGCTCTCGGTCATGTTCAACGCGTACTCTGCATGAGCTGCGGACATCGAAAACATCGAAGCCAGCCCCGTGACGATAACCAAGAAACGTCGGGATAACTTGTTAAAAATCATTCTTTAGATTCCCCTGTACCACACGGCCGCAATTTTTTTGCAAGTTGCGTGACTCGTGCCGACATTTAAACACAAAAATGCCACCTGGATGCGGACATCCAGACGGCGCTAAATCAAACGCGAATTATACAGTCTTTCAATTGAAAGGCTAGCGCATCCTTTTCCGAATTAGCCAGAAAACTTCCCACCTCGACCGCGGCCCCATGCATGCCGATAGCAAGCCTGCCACTAGGGTTACGAGTATTTCCAGGTTCCTCGATAATCCGTACCCACGGCGTCTTGAACTCCCAGCTCTGAACAGCCCGTTGCACGCCTTTCTCGATCCTGGTTCGATCCGGGTCGAGCGTGATCACCTCCTTGCGGTAGACCTTGCGTGAGGTCAGATAAAGTCCGATACCCAGGGCCAGCATTTCAAGCCCGGAAAAAGGCAGTACCATCCACATCCCTTGCAACGCGAAAAAGAGACCCACAGCGATTGCGACCAGGCAGGTAAACAGGTAAAACAACACCAGCTCACGCCAGGTGATGGAACAGTTGGGCGACAGCACGATTCTATAGCTGTCCCGGGAATCAACCTTGCTGATGTTGACCATAGTATAGATTTAGGGCCTACTCTAGATTGGATATTTCACCATTTAAGCCCGGCTGCGACAATAACTAATTTCAGGAATCTTAATAAGGAATTCAATCTTGAACAAAAATCAGGACGAGCATTCTGGTGAAGAGGTCTATCTAAGCTTCGGACAACTTCTGAAAAGCACCTTTTCGGCTTTCCTCGGTGTGCAAAGCAGCGCCAATCGGGAGCGTGATTTCAAACACGGCAAGATGTCCCATTTTATCTGGATGGGATTGCTATTTGGACTCGTGTTTGTGCTGACGCTGGTTGGCGTGGTGCAGCTGGTATTGCACTTGACGGGTAACTAGAGGAACCAGCCGCGTATAAACACGCGCGCGTAGTGATCCGCAAGCAGGAAAGCGAACAATAGACTAAGGTAGAAAATCGAGTAGCCGAATGTTTTCATCGCGATCACGTTGGGCTCCTGGTCTCGATACAGTTTGATCGCGTAATATAGAAATCCGACCCCTAACGCGATTGCCCCGGCGAGGTATATCAACCCACTCATCTGCACGATAAACGGCATCATTGTTACCACGAACAGCAAAATGGTATAGAGCAGAATCTGGATCTTGGTGAAATTGACGCCATGGGTCACTGGCAGCATCGGAATGTCGGCCTTGGCATATTCCTTGCGACGACGGATCGCGAGCGCCCAGAAATGTGGCGGCGTCCAGACAAAAATGATCAGGAATAACAACAGGGCCTCGGTATCAACGGTTCCGGTCACTGCGGTCCAGCCCAGCAATGGTGGCGCGGCACCCGCGGCACCTCCAAGCACGATGTTTTGTGGCGTTGCACGCTTCAGATACATGGTATAAATCAGCGCGTATCCGACCAGCGAAAACAAGGTCAGCACCGCGGTAAGCAGGTTGATAAACACCAACAGCAGGGCTATACCGAGGGCGCCGAGTGACAGTGCAAAAATCAGGGCTGATTTTTGATCGAGCTCACCGCTGACCAACGGGCGGTTGCGGGTGCGTTCCATGATTCGGTCGATGTGTTCATCAACCACATGATTGATCGCTGCACCTGAAGCCGCGGCAAGACCAATGCCGAGCAATCCGAACACGAAAGTATCTAGCGGTACCGCACCGTCCGCAGCCAGCAGCATCCCCACCATCGCGGTAAATACGATCAGGTAGACGACCTTGGGTTTGGTCAGCTTGTAGTATTGGGAGCAAGCGTTGAGGGTAAGCGCTGTCATTTAATTTTCGATGAATTAAGATGCTTTATGAGAAAGCGGCTTTATACAGGCTTTCTTGCCGCGATTCAATCGCGGTTGCGGTTCGATCGCGCGATGATAACAGACTCAACCGATCTGGGATAACTTCATCAGTTTCTTTATATCCTCGAGCACCCGGTCCTGATCGCTCTCGGCAGGATAATGCATCATCAGGTTCTGATCAGGGTCCACCAGGAACATGCGCGGAGCGTCGCCGACCTCGCCATGGCCCTCGAGGTAGAACTGGCTATACAGGTTCGTATCCTGGTAGTTTTCAACCACTTTCAGATTGGGGAAATTCTGCAGGTATATTTTCGTCTCCTCACTTAGAGGACGTGTGCTAATCAGTACATTTTGCAGGCGCATGGTGTCACGTCCGAGCAAGGTCCTGATCTGGCGCATATAAAACAGGTTCGATCGACACTGTTCATCACAGGATTCGCCGCTGAATAACAGGAAGGTCCATTTGCGCCCAAATCCGCCCTCGTGTCGTTGACCGTCGAGTGTTTCGAGCAGTGGCCAATCCAGTTTTTTCACCGGCGCTACCAGCATGCCGTAGTTGCCACTGCCGGGCTTGATATCAAACACGTAAAGCGCCAGCCAACCACCGATAAAAGGCGACAGGAATACCGCAATTAGCGCAAGCAGTTTGATTCGATACCACAACAATCGTTTGGGTTCTTCCTGGTTCATTCAATTTTCCGCAGGTTTAAAATTACAAAAAACACGAGAACAATCAGTGCGAAGGCGAACCACTGCGCCGCATAGGCACGGCTCTTTTCAGGCTTCATCCAGACCGGGTTCCATTCGCGCACGAAGGCGCCACTCTGTTCGGGCGCCAACCATAGCACCACCGGCAACAAGCGACCCGAGAATTGTGCCTGCAGTGCCTCGATGTCGATATAGGGAATTAGCTGTGGCCAGCGCTCAGATGGATTGATTCCGCCAAGGCGCAGCGCCGGTTCGTTCGGATAATTTGCGATACCGGCAACGCCGTTGGCGCTCGTCGCGGGAGGTATCGGCGGCAATTCTTCACGTGAAACGCCCCATGCCGCCCAGCCGCGGTTTACCAGAATCAGGTCATCGCTGTCCTTGAGCTTTAAAGGGGTCAGCACGTAATAACCAGCCGTGCCGCGATGCAGCTGATTATCGACCAGCAAGTGGCGAGTATTATCGTAACTTCCCTGCAGCAAAAGCTTGCGGTATTCGATATCATCCAGCGTATCACCCGCCGAAAACACCTGGTATCGTTCACCCAGCCGTTGCTCAAACTTTAATTCGATCGACTCCTTAAGTGCCGCGCGATCGAGTTGCCACAGCCCCAGGGCAATACATAGAGATACGCCCCCGGCAGTAAGGGCAATCGCCCACCAGGCAGGCTTAAACCTTCGATGCCCGATCATCATATCGACAAAGACTCGTGATCCAGTAAACTAGTCCCCAGCGTATACCTGTTAATTACCATGCTCATCGTAAAAATTATCATTGCTGTCTTGTTGCTGCTGATCGTGCTGAGCCTCGGCGCAAGTATGTTCAGCATGATCAAGGATCGCTCCAACTCCAATGCAACCGTCAAACTCCTGACCGTCCGAATTGTCCTTTCCATTGTGACTTTCGTCTTCATCGTGTTCTCATTCTATATGGGCTGGCTGCAACCTCACGGTATCGCCCCCCCAACATCCTGATCAACACCCGGCTCTAGTTCCGGGCCGCCAGTAAAGTTCCCGAATCGGTATTGGTAGAAATTTTAGCCAGTCACCGCGACATCGGCCAGACTGCAATCGAGTAAATGGGCCTCTTGAAGCAGTTTTCAACGCTATCGCAGGTAGCTTCATTCTCTAAGGGGCATCAATCCACGCATGCCCGTAGACGACCTCGTAGGATGCAACGAACTTATCGCCTTCGAATCCATGCTGACGATAACAGGTTTCCAGTTTGCGCAACTGTGCTGGTGTCATCAATCCGCGCCGGCGACTGACGTCTGCGTTATTGGCACCGATATTCCGCAAATCATCCAGCAGCGGTCGAAACTCTCGATACTCCAGTCGAATTGTCTCGGCATCGACGACCGGTTGGGCGAACCCGGCTGCCAGCATGGCGTCACCGACATCGTGCATATCGACAAACTGATGAACATGCGGGTGGGTGTCCATCATCTGCCAGCTATCGGCCAGTTCATACAGGGTACCGGGACCGAAACTGGAGAACATCAGCAAACCACCGGGTCGAGAAATGCGCGCAAACTCTTTCATCGTTGTGCCGACATCATTACACCATGGCATTGCCAGCGATGAAAACACGAGGTCGAATGTCTGGCTGGCAAACGGAAGGCGCTCCATATCAGCCGTAACCAGCCGTTTTTTCGATAGTAATCGAAACCTGGAACCTGCCTGCAGCAGCATTTCAAAAGCCATATCTGCAGCAAAGACCCGGGCTCTTGGATAGGCTTTTTGCAGACCCTGCACACCCTTGCCCGTGCCGCAGCCAATATCGACGACTGTCTCCGGACGGTGACGTATGTACTGCAGCCTCTCTAAAAGTCGATTTTCTACCTCTTCGTGCAAGATAGCTGCATTTTCGTATCTTTTAGCAGCACGATTGAAGTATTTTTTAATCGATTGTTTATCCAGCCGGGGCGGGTTGAGCAGGTCCAAAGAGTCTCCTGGAACTATTTTCATGGCTACCGGGTATATTCAGCGATCAATCTGAGCAGCAATAACAGCCTAAATTGAAAAAACCGTCACATCGACAACGCCGGCAAAGGATTCTACCCGAATCCAGAGGCCAACATCAGGCATTTGTCGCCTTAAAGCTCCAACAACCCTGAATAACGCCTGATTTGCGCAATTTTGATATTCTGGATCGACTCAAACACGACAATGATTCATCGGGAACCCGACTCCCCGTTGGTCGGGAATCGAAATTGATGCGGGCTGTAAGGTCGCCCCTTATCTGTTAGAGTCTGGCCAACACTGCTACCCTGTCATCGATGCTGGAATCCGCTGCCTTAATACTGTTTGCCTATTTGCTGGGGTCGATTTCGTCAGCGATAGTGCTGAGCAAGATCATGGGTTTCAAAGACCCACGCAGCGAGGGATCGAACAATCCCGGTGCCACCAATGTTCTGCGCATTGCCGGCAAAAAAGCCGCTTTCCTGACCCTCGTCGGTGATTGTTTGAAGGGCCTTATCCCTGTCCTGATAGCGCGCTGGTTAGAAGCCGACCCGCTGGTCGTAGCGCTTACCGCATTCGCCGCGTTCAGCGGACACTGTTTCCCAGTATTCTTTCACTTTCGGGGAGGCAAGGGCGTGGCCACGGCGATTGCCGCTACGGTTGGTTTTAACTGGATAGCCGGCGCAATTCTGATCGCTATCTGGCTCGTCTTCGCCAGGGTATTCAGGATTTCATCGCTGGCCGCGATCATCTCTTTTTGTGTTCTGCCGTTGCTGATCTACTGGCGCGAACAGGACCTTCAAGTCAGTATCGTGTTCGTCGCGCTCTCGATCATTCTTATCTGGCGCCATAAAAGCAATATCCAGCGCCTGATCCAGGGCTCCGAATCCTGATAGATACCTTAAATATATATTTATTTTATATCATTCCCATATCAAGCCATTCCCGACCTGAGCGGCCCATTTAGCGGGAATCTTGGGATAGTGGCACTGTCATGAGATTCCGCAACGTCGGACCGTCGTTTACGCCGGAATGACAGACAGCGACTCCAGCGACCAGCGAGCCAACACATCGCTAGCCGAGTCATCGGTCTGGCCACACAACAGGCGCAACGCCCCGGCATAAGCGATCATGGCACCATTGTCGGTACAGTATTCCAGCGCCGGGAAGTAAATCCGGGTATTTTGCGCATTTCCTAGTTTTTCGAGAACTTCACGCAAGCGTCGATTGGCGCCCACGCCCCCGGCGAGCACGAGACTCTGATACCCGGTCTCATCCAAAGCCCGTTTGCATTTAATGCGCAAGGTATCCACAACGGCTTGCTGGAATGCAAAGGCGATTTCTGTGCGCAATTGATCGTCCAGCGGTTCGTGCTGCCTGACAATGTTAAGTGCCGCGGTCTTGAGACCACTGAAGCTGAAATCAAGCCCAGGCCGATTTGTCATCGGACGAGGAAATTCAAACCTGGACTGCGATACTGAATCCGCAAGGGCCGCCAGTTCCGGACCACCCGGGTAAGGTAATCCCATCAGTTTCGCGGTTTTATCGAAGGCTTCCCCGACCGCATCGTCAAGCGATTCGCCAAGAATGCGATAGTCGCCAAGGGCTTTGACATCGACCAACAGGGTATGCCCACCCGACACCAGCAA
>CALJYH010000103.1 GCA_937984095.1 uncultured Gammaproteobacteria bacterium
CAGAATATCGGGATCGATGCGCTCGACCCATTCGATCCAACGCTGCAGCAAACTGGCTTCATCGGTGACATACTCGATAAAGTCGTTGTCCACTCCGTCACCGATTATCAGAACCCGGTTGGTGCTTGCAGTCACAAACGCAATTGAAAACAGCGCATCAGTTTCGTAATCGGATTCGATGTCGAGCGACATCACCTCAAAATTCGGCGTGTATTCGCCGGGCTGTAAGCGAACGTTTTGCAGGCCCTCTTTACGATGGTCTCCATCGATATCGACCGAGGCCGTGATAAAGCGTTCGCACAGGAATCGTTCGGTGGGACGAATATCAGCTTCGTAACAGGCGATGCCGTTCTGTACCAGCCTGTCGCGTGAACGATAAAACTGCTGCTGCGAGGTAAAGTAAACCCCACTGACCGGTTGTTCATCGAAGGTTTTCAGCTGCAGCGGTTTAATCGAAACGCCGCGAACTTTACCGATCAGGGCGGCTGCCGTTTGTGCGTCGTCTTGCCGAATAAAAAACAGGGCTTGCTGTTGATGAATCGAGACCATCAACGGACCTTGTGCAGTAGTCAGCCAGAAGTCCAGGCACACACCGTCCTTCTCGTCAGACCATTGTCGTGTCAATAAGAATGCAGGAGTCAACGAGTCGTTTCCGAAAAAAGGTTAACTTTAACGCACATTACATTATTATCGCGGGTTCCCCTGTCATCATGCATCATCTTTGGAGATCGCCATGCATCTTTCCCGTTTCCCGCGACTGCATTTCGCCCATCTACCCACCCCGCTCGAGCCGTTAGAGCGTATCTCCGAACATCTCGGTGGGCCCAACCTCTGGATCAAGCGCGACGACTGTACCGGCCTTTCATCGGGCGGTAACAAGACGCGCAAGCTCGAATTCCTGATGGCCGAGGCAGTTGAGCGGGGTGCCGACACGATCATCACCCAGGGAGCAACCCAGTCGAATCACGCACGCCAGACCTGCGCAATCGCGGCAAAACTCGGTTTAGACTGCCATATCCTGCTCGAAGATCGCACCGGATACCACGATGATGCCTATACCCATAATGGCAACGTTTTGCTCGACCAGCTGCATGGTGCCTCCATCTCCATTCGACCGGCCGACAGCGATATGAACGCGGAAATGGAGCAGCTCGCGCAACAGCTGGGTGATGACAGGAAAGAGCCTTACATTATTCCCGGGGGCGGCTCAAACGAAACTGGCGCGCTTGGTTATGTCAACGCGGCGTTCGAATTGACCCACCAGGCGAACGAGCGCTCGTTGCAGATTGATCACCTGGTGCATGCTACCGGTAGCGCCGGCACCCAGGCCGGTCTGGTAGTCGGAATGGAAGCGATGCACAGCCGCATTCCGGTCTACGGTGTCAGTGTTCGCGCGCCCAAACAAAAACAGGAAGACAACGTTTATGCGCTGGCTCAGCGTACCGCCGAGTTCATGGGTCTGAGCCCGGACCTGGTGGCACGTGAAAAGATAGTGGCCAACAGCGATTACGTCGGGGATGGCTACGGACTACCCACCAATTCGATGGTCGAAGCCGTCAAGATGCTGGCAAGTTTCGAAGGTATATTGCTAGACCCGGTGTACTCAGGTAAGGGGTTTGCAGGCCTGATCGACCTGATTCGCACAGGCCATTTCAAGAAAGGCGAAAACATCGTCTTTCTGCACACCGGTGGTAGCGTGTCATTGTTTGCCTACCCGAAATTTTTTGACCTGCCGGGTTATAGCTGAGGCGTCGAAAGGGCCTGGTCATGCATACCCGCAAGAGCTTAGCGTCGAATGACTAAAACCGTCTTCTCCAAGCCTTTTACCCAGCAGGAGGCCATTCCCGATGCGGGCATCGAACATGCCGTAGCGGTTTTACGTAGTGGCAGACTGCATCGATACAACACGCTCGGAGACGAAACTTCCGAAACGGCGTTACTGGAGCAGGAATTTGCTGCCTATATGGGCCAAAGCTACTGCCTTGCCTGTACTTCGGGAGGCTACTCACTGCATATCGCTTTGAAAGCGGCCGGTATTCAGCCCGGTGAAGCGGTACTTAGTAACGCCTTCACGCTCGCCCCGGTGCCTGGTGCCATCGATAACGCGGGTGGCAAACCGGTGTTGGTCGAGATCGATCACAACTATTGTATCGACCTGGCGCATCTTGAAACCATGATGCAGCAGTCAAAGGCGCGCTTCTTCATGATTTCACACATGCGCGGGCACATCGCCGACATGACGGCCGTAGTCGCACTTTGTGAAAAGTATGGCGTGACGCTAATCGAGGATTGCGCGCATACCATGGGCGCGCACTGGGATGGGAAAAGGTCCGGCAGTTTTGGCAAAATTGCCTGCTTCAGCACCCAGACTTATAAACATCTGAACTCGGGTGAAGGCGGTTTCCTGACTACCAATGACGACGACATCATCGCACGGGCTATCATCTACTCCGGTTCCTACATGTTATTCGAGCGCCATGGTACCGTGCCCGAAGCCGATGTTTTTACCGATATCAAGCTCGATACCCCGAATTACAGTGGCCGCATGGATAACCTGCGCGCGGCTATCCTGCGCGCTCAATTACCCGGCCTTGATCTAAATTGCGCTCGCTGGAATGACCGCTACCGGGCGTTGCAACAACGCCTGGCACAAAACTCACGGATTCTGCTACCCCAAAGACCTGAGCCGGAATCCTATGTTGGCAGTTCGCTCCAGTTCCGCGTCGCAGATTTTGACGAGCAACAGGTGTCTGCATTTATCGACGGCTGCGCGACCCGGGGCATAGAACTCAAGTGGTTCGGAGGTGTCGAACCGCATGGTTTTACCAGCCGCTACGATAGCTGGCGCTATACTGGTAATACACAGCAGCTGCCTCGAACACTGGAAATCCTGGCGACTACTTTCGACCTGCGTATTCCGCTAACGTTTTCGATTAATGATATGGAAACTATCGGCGGCATCATCGATGAAGAGGTCTCGGAAATCCTGAGCTAGATCAGGTTAGTCCCCAGGTAACGGAAATTTAGCTGTCTACTGGGATTGTTGCTGCAACTGTTTCATCATTTGTTGCATCTGCTGTTGCATTTCTTCCGTCATCTGCCCGCCGCCCTGTTGTATCTGCTTCATCAACTCACCCATATCCGGCATATTTTCCATCATCTGCTGGGTTTCTTGTTCCGCCTGGTTCATCTTGTCGCTCATATCAACAACCTTCATGCCAGGTGGCAGTGCGTAGTGACTGGCGGCAAACTTCTTTTTCGTATCGACCGCTACCACTTCTGATAGCAGGTTGCCGTTTTGATCGAGCATTCGCATCGGCGCCCCGCTCGATTCGATCATATCGGCCAGTTGCAGGTTAGCTTGCTGGCATACCGACATTCCCCTCATACCCCTCGTCATGTTGCGGGAAAATTGTTGCATGCTGCGCATCGAATCGAAAATTGCCCGTACTTCATTATTTTTTAGCAGTTTACTCGAGGCGTAAATGGTGCCGCAGGTTTCTCCATTCGCGATCATTTCAAATTTGCGTGTTGAATAACCTGCAATCGTCTGTCCGTCACCTTTATCCTTCAGGTTTATGCTAATTTTCGATTCGTTGACGGCAACACCCCCCTTGCCTACGCTGGTCCTCATAATTTCACCACGCTCGGTGTCGACCATATAAAAATCGCCACTTGCATAATCGATGATGACGTAACCCGGCATTTGTTTATCTTCGATGCGCGCCATCTCGCCATTACTGCTAAACGTGCTGTTACGCCCCTTATCGCCCTTGATCGTAATCTGTACGTCGGCCAGCGCGGTGCCGGAGGCTAAAAAAAATGAAAAACAGATGATTAAGAATTTCTTCATGATCAGGTCCCTTATCTATTTCACTGAAATCTATTCCATGATACTACTTACGATATGAAATCTCATGCGCGCGTTGTCGTTATAGGTGGCGGCATCGCCGGTTGTTCAACACTCTATCATTTGACCCGCGAAGGCTGGACCGACGTCGTGCTGGTGGAGCGTGACGAATTGACTTCCGGTTCGACCTGGCATGCAGCCGCCCAGGTTACCCAGTTTGGCGGCAACCAGACCATGGTCGCACTCAAACGTCACAGTATCGATCTGTATCGCGAACTTGCCGCCGATCCGGAAAACCCGATCTCCTACCATATCACCGGCGGGATGCGCCTTGCGCATACCCGTGACCAGATAGACAGCTATCGACATTTCATCGGTATGGCAGCCGGTATGGGCGTAGAAATGGAATTCATCGGCGCCGACGAAGCGGGTAGACGCCATCCACTGATGAATACCCAGGGATTACTGGGCGCCTGGTGGGACCCGCTCGATGGTGATATCGACCCGGCCGGGATAACCTTTGCCCTGGCGCGCAAGGCGCGCGAGGCGGGCGCCGAGGTTTATCGATTCAATCCAGTCGAAAACATAACCCGAAAACCGGGCGGTGAATTTATTGTTCATACCAAAAACGGCGACATCGCCTGCGAAAAAGTGGTCAACGCGACCGGGTACCGGGTGAACGAGGTTGGCAACATGCTCGGCGTGACCCATCCGGTTACCTCGATGGAGCATATGTATTTCCTGACCGATACCATGCCGGAG
>CALJYH010000104.1 GCA_937984095.1 uncultured Gammaproteobacteria bacterium
TGTCTCGACTCGCCACAGGCCGCTTCCATGCGGCCTGACCCTTTAAAATCGATACATTTTCGGCACCCAGTCTTTACGTCGCAAGCGATTCCATGGATGGACCAACCGGCGCTTGCGCCGGTTGGAAGCGTCTTTTGTGAACTTCCCCCCGAGGTGGCGTTGGAATTCTTACAGGATTACTGGTCGTAGATGGTGGCGATGGGTTGGCGTTTGTGTGCTGTGGTCAGGAAGATGTGAATGATACGCTGCTCGGCCTCGCGATCGATTTTTTTACCTTCGAGGAAATCGTCGATCTGGTCGTAGCTTAGCCCGAGTGCTTCCTCGTCGGGTTTGGAGGGTGCGAGGGACTCGAGGTCAGCAGTCGGTGTTTTGGTAATGATTTTTTCGGGAGCACCGAGTTGTGTGGCCAGCTGTCGAACCTGGCGCTTGTTGAGCCCGAATAACGGGGCAATGTCACAGGCACCGTCGCCATACTTGGTGTAGAAGCCGGTCACGTTCTCGGCGGAGTGATCGGTACCCAGCACCAGGCCTCCGAGCAGGCCGGCGATTTCATATTGCGCTATCATGCGCATGCGCGCCTTGACGTTGCCCTTGACGAAATCTTGCTTATTGGCGGTTTGGTCAGCCAGTCCCTGCTCGGCGAGTGCCGCCAGCGTTGACTCGTGAATTGCATCAGTGCCGGGTTGAACGTTGACCGTAACACTATGACTGGGCAGGATAAAATCGAGCGCCTGTTGCGCGTCGGTTTCGTCTGCCTGGGCGGCATAAGGCAGGCGCACCGCGACGAAACGATATCCGTCCCCTTCCTGATTGAGCTCATCGACTGCAATTTGCGCGAGGCGGCCACAGGTGCAGGAATCGACACCTCCACTGATTCCAAGGACAAGCGCTTTTTGGCAGCTTAGTTCCAATTCATACTTGATAAAGTCGATCCGGCGTCTGATTTCATATTTAACATCGATTTCGGGCATTACCTGCATTTCGGCAACTATCTCAGTTTGATTCATGGCTATTGGCTAATAGGGTATTGGGTTAAGACGATATACTGCCTGGATATCTTCGAGCACTTCCTCGCTTAGTTCAAGCTCAGCGGCGCCAAGGTTGATGGCGAGCTGGTCGATACTAGTGGCACCAATAATACTCGATGTCACGAAGGGCCTCTGGTTACAGAATGCAATTGCCATCTGGCCGGGATTGATACCATGCTTACGCGCGATAGAAACGTAAGCATCAACCACCGACCAGGTTCCGTCGGTAACGCGGCCATAAAGATCAGGAGCAATCGTCAGGCGCGAGCCGTCAGGGCTGGAACCGGTTTCGTACTTTCCGGTTAGCATACCGCAGGCCAGGGGCGAGTAAGGTAAAAGCCCGACTTTTTCGTGGTGTGAAAGCTCCGCCAGGTCAAGATCATGAGTGCGGTACATCAGGCTATATTCATTTTGCAACGAGACGACGCGCGGGAAGCCATTGGCATTTGCGATTTGTAAAAACTGACAGGTGCCCCAACAGGTTTCATTGGAAAGACCGATTGCACGTATCTTGCCCGCTGCCACCAATTCGCCCAGGTATTCAAGGGTCGAAAAAATATGATCGATGGTTTCCTGTTTATTCTGGCTGGTAGGATCGTAGCTCCAATTCTGCCGAAAATGATAATGACCGCGGTTTGGCCAGTGCAGCTGATACAGGTCGATATAGTCGGTCTGCAATCGTCTGAGGCTGCCTTCGATACTCGCACGTATCTTCTCAGGGCTTATCGCAATACCATTCTGAAAATCTGCACTGCCTTTTCCGGCAACTTTACTGGCCAGGATAATCTGGTCACGTCTCCCCGAGGATTGTAACCAGGTACCGATAATTTCTTCGGTTCTACCGGTTGTTTTCGAGGTCATTGGGATGGCCGGATACAGTTCCGCGGTATCAATGAAATTGACTCCGTGATCAAGCGCGTAATCAATCTGGGCATGTCCTTCGGCTTCGCTATTTTGCGTACCCCAGGTCATGGAACCAAGGCAGATCTCACTAACGTCGATATCGCTATGGCCGAGCTGTCGATACCGCATCAGGATTCCTGGTTATAGTTCAAATCAATAATTCGTTGTGTATCGCGTGCGAGCTCGTCCAGTTCCAGCGCCTGGTAGGCCTTGAGTTGCAAGTTAAGTGTGGATCTGATCACGCTTGAGCCCTGGTAATTGCGCAGAATAAACTTGGTGCGATTGGCAACAGCAACCCATGCGTCTCGTGACGCATAGTAGTTGGCGATATTGAAATCGGCACGGGCTAACTCGTCGCGCAGGTAGATTAGGCGCTTGGTTGAATCTTCCGCATATTTGCTATCCGGGAAACGTTGCACTAGCAGCTTGAAATCACGGTATGCGGTTAGTAATATCTTTCTGTCGAATTCCGACAAATCGCGCTCCACCAGCACATCCAGGATTGTGCCACCACGATCAAAATTGACCAGTCCTTTCAGGTAATAGGCGTAATCTACCGAGTCGTCTCGCGGATGAAGTTTAATAAATCGATCAAGCGCCGTGATCGCTGAATCCGGTTCGTTGAATTTATAGTAGGCGTATGCGACGTCGATTTGCGCCTGGGTGGCGTATTTACCAAATGGATACCTGGATTCCAGCGTCTCGTAGTACTCGATTGCAGTCAGGTAGTTCTTATTGGCGAGCTCGGCACGAGCTTCAAGGTAGAACTTTTCCACGCTCCAGTCCGCGGTGGGGTCAATTTCCTCAGCGGCACTACAGGCGACCAGGCTGAGCGCTATAGCAATGTAAATAATGAAACGCATTGTCGTAACTACTTTGTTAATATCAGGGGACTTGTAGGGCGAAAAACGAATAGTATAACGAGCGCATGAAATTAATTCAGCAAAGTTTCCAGATTGAGAAACACCAGGCTGGGAACCGACTTGATCATGCTTTGCGGCTGTTACTTCCCAACTACTCGCGCGCCAGGATTCAACAATGGATTCAGCAGGGACTTGTCACCGTTAACGATGAACTCTGTAAGCCTAAGCAAAAGGTTTACAGCGGTGACCTGGTCGACCTGGACGTTCCCGAGCAGGTAATAATTTCAGACCAGCCGCAGGCGATTAAGTTCGATATCCTGTATCAGGATGAAGATATCTTTGTGGTGAACAAGCCGGCTAACCTGGTAGTGCATCCCGCTGCCGGTCACCTGGACGGAACCTTGGTTAACGGATTACTCGCGCACGATTCCCGCCTGGAACAGTTGCCTCGTGCGGGCATTGTGCATCGTCTGGATAAGGATACTACCGGGGTGATGGTAGTCGCTCGCAACCTGACTGCGCATAGTTGGCTGGTTGAACAATTGCAGCAGCGGCTGGTGAAGCGTGAATATGTGGCGCTAACCCAGGGTATCGTTACCGCGGGTCGAAGCATCGAAACTGGCATCGGCAGACATCCTCAGAATCGTAAAAAGATGTCAGTACAGGCCGGTGGTAAATTAGCAATAACGCATTTTCAGGTAGCGCGAAAATTCAAGCATTATAGTTTGATAAAAATACAGCTCGAAACGGGACGGACCCATCAAATTCGGGTGCATATGGCGCATATTAACTATCCGTTACTCGGGGACAGCGTTTATGGTGGTCGGGCACGTATCCCGGCTGGAATTGACGAGGCACTGCGAAATCTAATTCAGGACTTTAAGCGACAGGCGCTGCATGCCGAACGGCTTAGCTTTGAACATCCGCGTAGTCACGAGATGGTCAGCTTTGAAGCGCCGTTGCCGGAAGATTTCGAAAGCTTGCTCGAGGCATTGATACGGTATGATTGAGACCATTAAGCCGAGCTGGACCGCGCCACCCGGTGTTTGTGCCTTTACGACTACTCGCACGGGAGGTGTTAGTAGGGCCCCGTTCGACAGCTTAAACCTGGCACTGCATGTGGGTGACGATCCTGCTCAGGTTGCGCGAAATCGCGAGCTGTTGCAGCGAGCGCTGAACCTTCCGGCCGAACCTTGCTGGATTAACCAGACACATGGCACAGATGTGGTTACACTGGAATTGGATAGTAGCCGCGATGCTGATGCCGCGATCACGCGTCTACCCGGGGTCGTCGCGGTGGTGATGACAGCAGATTGCCTGCCCATTCTGGTTTGTAATCGTGATGGTAGCGAGGTCGCTGTGGTGCATGCCGGCTGGCGTGGCCTGCAAGCGGGAGTAATTCAGAGCACGCTTGTCAGGATGAAGTCTTCCAGCGAACAACTTCAGGCCTGGATCGGGCCAGGTATCTCGCGGGACAATTTTGAAGTCGGTGGAGAAGTACGTGCCGCCTTTATCGACTCGATGCAGGATGTAGAATCCTTTTTTACAGAGAATCGTAACGGACACTGGCTTTGTAATCTGCCAGGTCTTGCTGAGCGGGTATTAAAAAAGCAGGGCGTTGGCGATGTTTACCGTGACCTCGGCTGCAGTTTCCGCGATGACGACAAATTTTTTTCCTACCGTCGGAATACGATCACCGGCCGCATGGCATCCTTGATCTGGATCAAATAATCCGTGCGGCTTCGGGGTTGAAAAACACGCTGTCAGTCTTATTTAATCCCGGAGTTTTTAATGTTTAGAGGACTGATTCAATGCGTATGGATCGCTTGACCAGCAAATTCCAGGAAGCCCTGTCCGAGGCGCAGTCAATTGCCGTTGGGCGCGACCACCAGTTTATTGAGCCGGCGCACTTGATGATCGCTTTACTCGATCAGCAGGGTGGCTCGGTACGGCCGTTGTTCTCGCATGCGGGAGTTAATATAAACCTGCTTCGATCCCAATTGGGTGAACTGCTGGATAAGCTGCCAAGCGTGGAAGGGACTGGCGGCGAGCTGCATATTTCAAATGCGCTCGGAAAATTACTCAATGTCACCGATAAGCTTGCACAGGAGCGAAAAGACCAGTTTATCTCTAGCGAATTGTTTGTGCTGGCAGCGATGGAAGAAAAAGGACCGTTGAGCGATTTATTAAAATCTGCCGGTGCCAACAAGCAGACCCTGGTCGCGGCGATTGATACGATCCGAGGTGGCCAGTCGGTGAACGATGCCAATGCTGAAGACCAGCGCATGGCGCTGGAAAAGTACACCATCGATTTAACCGAGCGCGCCGAGCAGGGTAAACTCGATCCAGTTATCGGACGCGATGAGGAAATTCGCCGCGCAATCCAGGTGTTGCAGCGTCGTACCAAGAATAACCCTGTTTTAATCGGTGAACCGGGGGTTGGCAAAACGGCAATTGTCGAGGGTCTCGCCCAGCGCATTGTCAATGGTGAAGTCCCCGAAGGATTGAAACATAAACGCGTTTTGTCGCTCGATATGGGTTCCCTGATCGCCGGCGCCAAGTTTCGGGGCGAATTTGAAGAACGCCTGAAGGCGGTTTTGCATGACCTCGGCAAGCAGGAAGGACAGATAATCCTGTTTATCGATGAGTTGCACACCATGGTTGGCGCTGGAAAAGCGGAAGGTGCAATGGATGCCGGCAACATGCTCAAACCGGCGCTATCGCGCGGAGAACTGCACTGTATAGGTGCTACCACGCTCGATGAATATCGTCAGTATCTTGAAAAGGATGCTGCGCTTGAGCGGCGCTTCCAAAAGGTTCTGGTTCAGGAACCGAGTGTTGAGGATACGATCGCGATACTGCGTGGCTTGAAAGAGCGTTATGAAGTCCACCATGGTGTCGATATCACCGACCCGGCGATAGTCGCGGCGGCCACCCTGTCTTATCGTTATATCGCTGATCGGCAGCTACCGGACAAGGCTATCGACCTGATCGATGAGGCTGCCAGCCGGATCCGTATGGAAATTGACTCCAAGCCGGAAGATATGGATCGTCTCGAAAGACGTCTGATCCAGCTCAAGATCGAACAGGAAGCGTTGAAAAAAGAAAGCGATGCGGCGAGTGTGAAACGACGCACGATCCTGGAAGAAGAAATTGGAAAACTCGAACGCGAATATTCCGATCTGGATGAAATCTGGAAGGCCGAGAAGGCAGCCCTGCAGGGTGCCACCCATATCAAAGAGGCACTCGAGCGAGCACGGCTTGATCTTGAAACCGCGCAGCGTGCGGGAGATCTCGCGCGCATGTCCGAACTGCAGTACGGCCGTATCCCGGAACTCGAAAAACAACTCAACCTCGCTGCCAATGCCGAAACTCAGGACATGAAGTTGTTGATCAACAAGGTCGGTGAAGAGGAAATTGCCTCAATTGTGTCGAGGTGGACCGGTATTCCGGTATCCAAGATGCTTGGTTCGGAGCGGGAGAAACTGCTCAATATGGAAACCATGCTGAGTGAGCGCGTGATCGGTCAGGGTGAAGCGGTGAAGGCCGTAGCGGATGCGATTCGACGTTCACGCGCGGGCCTTTCAGATCCGGCGCGTCCCAATGGTTCGTTTCTGTTTCTGGGACCAACCGGGGTTGGCAAAACCGAGTTAACCAAGGCCCTGACGAATTTCCTGTTCGATACCGAAGACGCGATGATCCGTATCGATATGTCGGAATTCATGGAAAAGCATAGTGTAGCGCGCCTGGTGGGCGCTCCCCCAGGATATGTGGGTTACGAAGAGGGCGGGTATCTGACCGAGGCAGTACGACGCCGACCCTACTCGGTGATCCTGCTGGATGAGATAGAGAAAGCACATCCGGATGTGTTCAATATTCTTTTACAGGTGCTTGACGATGGCCGGCTTACTGACGGTCAGGGGCGCACGGTTGACTTTCGTAACTGTGTCATCGTTATGACTTCGAATCTTGGTTCGACCGAGATTCAGGCCATGGCCGGGGAACAAAACTATGATCAAATCAAGCGGGCGGTGATGGAACAGGTGTCAAATCACTTCAGGCCCGAATTCATTAATCGCATCGATGAGTCCGTGGTTTTCCATTCCCTGACCCAGCAGCAGATTCGAGCCATCGCCGAGATTCAGTTACAGGCATTGACAGCACGCCTGAAAGAGAGGGATATCAGCATCTCTTTCAGCGATGCGGCGATGGACTTGCTGGGCGAGCTGGGTTTCGACCCGGTATACGGGGCCCGTCCGCTGAAACGAGAGATTCAGCAAGCGATTGAAAATCCGGTTGCGATGTCGATATTAGCCGGAGAATTCGAGGCTGGTGACCAGGTTTCAGTCGATATCAACGACGAGCAGCAATTCAGTTTCACAAAACGACGCTTAAATTGAAAATCGATGCCAGGTAAATAAGCTTAAGCTGGTCTTTTTAGGGTGATTTACGTCTATAATCCTGTCGTAGAGGTAGTAGTTGCGCAGATTGAAGGCTAAATTATAAAAACATGGCAGTGTTAGGCTCAATTCTTTTCAAAAGAACCTTGAAAAAATTCCTGGATTGTGACGATCTGGAGAGTGATAAGGGCACTGAGCTCGTTGAAAAACTGCGCCAGTCGTCAAAGGACTCGCTGGAGCACCTGATTCAGGTAATTCCGGAAACCTCCGGGGCACATCAGGCGATGCTGACCGAGATTTGCCTGGAGAATGCCGAAGGCAGCAGCGAAGAGTTGTTTCTGAAGAGCCTGGACAGCGATGCCACGAAAATTCGTTCGACCGCGGCATCGATACTTTCGAAGTCGGCACATATCAACCCCAGCAAACTGTTCAAAAAACTGCACGAATCCGATGTTTCTAAAACCGAGGTTATCGATATTCTTGCGTTCCAGCGCGAGCGCCTCAAGCCTGAGCAGATAATAACCAATGCACTCAAGCTGGATAAAGCCCATGCTGAGCAATTGCTCAAGCTGGCGCCGGATTCAGTTGTTCCGCTTGACCTGGACGTACTGCACATTGAACCGACATCGATTGATAGTCCATCGGTGAAAATACTGCTACTGCGTTATTTTGGCCAGGTTGATCAGGCACCAGTGGCGCAACAGATTGCAAAGTTTTTAAGGGATGAAAACAAGACAGTCGTGATCGAAGCGCTGAAAGCTTTAAAAAGCCTCCAGGTTAAATTTGATGCTTCAGTTTTGCTGCCTCATATCGAATCCATGTCCGAAGTCGAGCATGAGATGGCGATCGAAGTGTTGAAGGCACAGGCGGATGCCGAGCTGGTCCCCAAGCTAGCCCCCTGGACTTGTGGTAAATCGGACGAAAGCCGGCAGATATTCATCAGGCTATTCGTCAAACACGTGACCCCCGAGGGCCTGGAAAAATTTCTGAAATTGCTCGAACAACAGGAATGGTGGGGCAAGGAGCAAGCTCTTAAATGTTTGCAAAGATTTGGTAATGACAAGCTGTACGCTGCGGCAGAGGGCTTGATCGAACACGAAAACGAATTTATCCGGGAACAGGCACAGCGGTTTGCCGCACAAAATATTGATTCATCAGATCTGGAACAACTCTGGGACAATGCCCTGCACGAAGACTGGCAGGTACGCGATGGCGCGATCGCGTCTATCGGCAGATCGAATAAACGTGAATCAATACCCATCCTTAAAAAGGTGATTGTAAAATTCCCTGAATCGGCGCCTACGGTGCTAAAAGCGGTCGGTGATCTTGGCTTTAGCAAAGGACTTGAAATTGCATTTTCCTGTCTGCGTATGTCCGAGGCGCTGGTACAACGGGAAGCACTCGAAGCGATCGGCAAGCTCGCAAACAAGCGACATGCCAAGACCGTGCGTGACAAGTTAATGCAAAAAGTTCCGACGTTGCAGGCCACGGTGCGCGATACTGCCGGCGAAGTCGTCAATCGGTTAACCGAGGATTTCGGGTTAACGCCACTCAATGTTGACCAGGCAACTTATTTTGATACCCGTCTGATCAAGTTTGAAGATACCTTGTCAGTCGAGCAGGGAACAAATCAAGCGCCGACTGTGCCACCAACACCGCCACCGCAGCAACAAAACATGGAAGACTTTAAGCATGGTGATTTGTGGATGGATAGATACCGTATCGATAGGGAAATCGGACGAGGCGCTATGGGGCGGGTTATGCTGGCCACAGATGAAATGGTAGGCGAGCCTCTGATATTGAAATTCATGCATCCCGAGCTGACCGCCGAGGAATCATCGCGCGAACGATTTCTGCGGGAAGTAAAGTACTCTCGCAGAGTGAGTCACCCGAATGTAATTCGTATCCACGATATGTTGTCCAAGGACAACCTCAGTGCGATATCGATGGAGTACTTCGATAGCAAGGGGATCGACGAGTATCTGAAGGAAAAGAAGTTTTTTGAACCTGAAGAGGGGCTTGAAATTCTGCTGCAGGTCGCTAACGGTATGGCAGCAGCACATAACCAGGAAGTTATTCACCGAGACTTAAAGCCAAGTAATATCCTGATGAATGACGAAGGGCTAGTCAAAATCGTCGACTTCGGTATCGCGTCAGCCTCCTCAAATACCGACTCAACCCTGACCAAGACCGGGTCGATCATTGGAACACCAGCCTACCTGTCTCCGGAGCGTGCCAAGGGTCAGGATGCTGACCATCGCAGCGATATTTACGCGCTTGGCATTATTGCTTACGGGATGTTTACCGGGCAACTTCCGTATACCGGTGAACCCATGTCGCTATTGTTCCAGCACCTGGAAGGGAAAGCGATTCCGATTCATGAACTCAAGGAAGATCTGGATCCAGGTATCGGCAAGCTGGTTCAGAAATTGATGGCGGTAGAACTCGAAGATCGTCTGCAAACCATGGAAGATGTTGCTGAAGCCATTAAAGAAGTACAGCAGCAAATAAAATAAGTCACAGGCTCATAGCGTATGTCAATCCAGGCCAATATCGAACATAAACTCGCTAGCGAATATGATGCCGATTTTCTGCAGGTCGAAAATGAAAGCCATCTGCATAATGTCGCACCCGGTTCGGAATCCCACTTCAAGGTAACCATCGTCAGTAACGCGTTCAAGGATCAAGTGCTGATCAAGCGGCACCGCATGGTGAACAGTACCCTGCAACAGGAAATGCAGCAGATTCATGCATTGGCGCTACATACGCTAACACCGGAGGAATGGCAAGCTCGGGCTGGTAAGGTCGCCGAATCTCCAAACTGTCGGGGTGGTGGTAAAAATCAATAACACGGGATCCTAAATGACTCCGTGGCCCGTCGGATTGGTGTTGTAAATTACCGAGAGCACGCGCATTAAGTCGATCCCAAGTTTTTCAGAAAGACTGGTTGCGCAGCTTATATTCGTTGACATGTCGCGTACGGGTCCTGGTGTGTGGATACCGTAGGCGATTGTATTTTCAAATCCTTTTACCGGCAGACACAAGGTTTGCTCATCGAAAACCAGGCGAAGATTGCGATAGAAGCGCTTGAAATCATGCTCGCTATCGATTAACAGGTTGTAAGCAAGAGCACCACGCCGGGTAAGCAGGCGGTAAAGATTATTAATGCTATCTTTCTCGAGCAGCCAGGCGGGCGATTGTGAACCGTTAAAGATATCGACCAGAATCAGATCATAGCTTTGATCGCTGTTTGCAATGAAGTGAGCTGCGTCGTCGTAAACATAACGAAGTCCAGTCTGTGCAGGCGGCAGGATTTCCTTTCGCAGCAATTGTTCGATGAGTGCGTCATCGATGTCGACGGTGGTAATGTCAGAACGCGGATAATGGTGTCTAAGGAAATGCAGTAACGAGCCGGCCGCGGTGCCAAGCATCAAAATACGCTCGGGAACGGGAATGAAAAGTAGCACTGCCATCAGGTACTCGAGATTCTTGAGTTCCAGGTGGTGGGGATTTGCCAGATTAATCACACTTTGTAGCGCATTGTCGCCACTGCGAAATTCAATGCGTCCACGGTGATAGCAGACATCGATGTAATTGTGAGCTGTTTCGATCTTGAAATTATTAATTTTTTCTACCATATTCAATCGGATGCATTGATTATTGACGGGTGCTGATTTGCAATGCGATTTACTAAACAATTACTGATTACCAAGCTAAAAGCAACCGCGATTCACATTAGCCTGAGTCTCGTGGTTTTTATTTACCTGGCTTATAAGATTTATTACGACTGGTATCCACAACCCTATTTTACAGTCGATGGCGGCTGGCAGGGGATTCGGTTGGTGGCTGCGGTGGACCTGGTATTGGGGCCACTCATTACCTTTTTGATATTCGATTTGCGCAAGAGCCGTAAAGAAATTGTTTTCGACCTGATGACGATTGCGACAATCCAGCTTGGCGCGCTCGCTTATGGTATCTATGCGACTCATAGCCAGCGGCCGGTAGCTATTGTAGTAATCGATGATTACATGGTCCCCGTGACCATGGAGCAATATGGCGGTAGCTTGAGTTCGGAGAACGTGCTTCAGCAGTATAGCGATGAAACACCGCCGATTATTTACGCCCACCTTGAAAGAACCCCTGCTGCGTTCGCCAAAGCAAAGCGGATCAAGGAAGAACAAAGTATCAGTGAGTCAGCTCAGATCTATCTTTACCAGCCACATTCGTCACTCAAACATGCACTGCAAGAGCGACAGGAGCTACATCACAAATTTTTAGTAGCCGAAAAAAGCACGGATAAATTCGATAATTGGCTGAGACAAAATGAAAAAACCAGCGAAGAAGTCTTGATTGTACAATTTGCCGGTCGCTACGGGACGGCATGGCTGGTTTTTGATCTGGAAGGTAAATATCTGTCATATTTTTGATTAAATTTCGTTTTACCAGTGTCAGACCAGCGTATCGGTGGGTTCTCATGTTGGAAATTGCTCTAGACTATTATAAAATCCCGTGCCTTTTCAAATGAGCTGGTTTTTTTTGACGGGCCGACTCACAGAATAGTTTACCGGAGGTATCGATGCCAATTTACGAGTATGTATGCAACGAGTGTGGGCATGATTTCGAAGCGCTGCAGAAAATGAGCGATGCACCGCTACGCGATTGTCCTGCCTGCGAAAAGAGTGCTTTGAAAAAGAAAATTTCGGCTCCCGGCTTCAGATTGAGCGGTTCCGGTTGGTACGAAACCGATTTCAAATCCGGCAATCAAAAGAATTTGTCGAAAGGCGACAGTGTCGATAAGAATACCTCCGACAAGTCGTCGGATAAATCTTCAGCAAAACCTGACAGCAAGGAAAAGGCATCCAAGAAAGAGGCTGCGGCCTGAAAACTCTGTCCTGCGGTCGTGCCGGACGTTTCTTAATTTAAATCTACTCGGATCAATCAATATGCGTACGCATTATTGTGGTGAACTCAATCAACAACATATCGACGAAGTGGTCAGCGTTTGTGGCTGGATCAATCGTCGCCGTGATCATGGCGGGGTCATATTTGTTGATCTGCGCGATAAAAAAGGAATCCTGCAAGTCGTGTTCGATCCCGATGATGCTGCCATGTTTGCCCAGGCCGAAACCCTGCGCAACGAGTTTGTACTCCGGGTTGAAGGTAAGTTACGAGTCCGTCCTGAAGGCACTAGCAACCCTGAAATGGCGACCGGAGAAGTTGAATTACTGGCCCATAAACTGGAAATTTTAAATGCATCCGAAACCCCACCGTTCCAGCTCGACGAGGAAGAGGTGCATGATGATAATCGTTTAAAGTACCGTTATATAGACCTGCGCAAGCCGGAAATGCAGTACCGCATGCAACTGCGGGCAAAGGTGACACATTTTTTGCGCAGCTGGCTGGAAAGCAACGAATTCCTCGATATTGAAACCCCGATGCTGACCAGGGCAACCCCGGAAGGCGCACGCGATTACCTGGTGCCGAGTCGCACCCATCCCGGCGCGTTTTTCGCGTTACCCCAGTCACCACAGCTGTTCAAGCAATTGCTGATGATGTCGGGCATGGATCGCTATTACCAGATTGTGCGTTGTTTTCGCGATGAAGATTTACGCGCCGATCGACAGCCTGAATTTACACAGCTTGATATCGAGACTTCGTTTATGGATGAAGAACAAATCATGGGGATGATGGAATCGATGATGCGTGGTTTGTTTATCGACGTGCTCTCGGCTGAGGTCGATAGCGTTTTTCCGAGGATGTCCTGGTCAGAGGCAATGGAGCGCTTTGGTTCAGATAAACCCGACCTGCGGATCAAATTGGAGCTACAAACCGTTTCTGATGTGCTAAAGGATGTTGAATTCAAGGTGTTTTCGGGTCCCGCAAACGATCCACAGGGCAGGGTAGCTGCATTACGCGTGCCGGCTGGCAACGAGTTGACGCGCAAGGAGATCGACGACTATACCGAGTTTGTTGGTCGTTACGGTGCCAGGGGACTTGCCTATATAAAGTGTAACGATGTTTCCGAGGGTCGAGAGGGCCTGCAATCGCCGATTCTGAAATTTCTGCCCGATGAAGCGATTCAGACAATTCTCGAGCGTACCGGTGCTGAATCAGGTGATTTGATTTTCTTTGGTGCCGACAAGGCGACCGTGGTGAACGAATCATTAGGCGCTTTGCGCCTGAAGATCGGGCAGGATCGAGGCCTGGTCGAAGCGGGCTGGCGTTTTTTATGGGTAGTTGATTTCCCGATGTTTGAGTACGACGAACGTGAGAAACGCTGGAATGCCCTGCATCATCCCTTCACGGCACCAGCGACTGACAACCCCGATGAACTTGAAGCTGATCCTGGCGGCACGCTATCACGCGCCTACGATATGGTCCTGAATGGAACCGAACTCGGTGGTGGCTCGGTGCGTATACACAAACTGGAAATGCAGCATCGAGTCTTCAAGCTGCTAGGAATCGACGAGCAGGAAGCAGAACAGAAGTTCGGTTTTCTGCTCACTGCGTTGAACTACGGTTGTCCGCCGCATGGCGGGATTGCTTTTGGCCTCGATCGCATGGTCATGCTGATGGCTGGCGCCAGCTCGATTCGCGATGTGATGGCCTTCCCCAAGACACAAACCGCTTCCTGTCTGCTGACCCAGGCGCCTGCCGCGGTGAGCGAGCGGCAGTTACGTGAGCTGTCGATTCGGCTGCGTAAACCGCAGAGCGAGAGTTAGCGCAATTGGCAGTAGATGCGGCAGGTGATAGTATTTTCTATTCGTCTGACAAATAGTGTGAGTCATGGCCGCTACCGCAATTGATCTGCAACCCTACGCATCCTTGAACGACGAGGATTGCGAAAAACGCGTTATCCGTGCCAGGGAAGCGCTGGGTGATCGCGTGGTTATACTTGGCCATCATTATCAGCGTGACGAGATTTTCAAGCATGCCGATTTTTCAGGAGATTCACTGAAGCTGTCACGTCATGCCGCCGACTCCCGGGCCGAGTATATCGTCTTTTGCGGGGTTCGCTTTATGGCTGAAGTGGCCGATATTATTTCGCGTCCCGAAGCCAGCTTCGAAGTCTGCCAGATGTCAGATTATGTCGGTTCCACCGAATACATCATCAAGACAATAACCGATGCTGAGCCGGACACTCAATGGTTGGTCGGGACCGAGTTAAACCTGGTTGAAGGCAATATTGTTAATCAAATCTCGGTTCCGCAGGACGTCGCGAATTATGCACGCGTCGCGTTGCAACGTATGCTCGATATTTGAAGTAACCCTGCCGATTAAAAAAATATGAGCAAAGGTCCAGTTTATGGCAGATGAAGAAAACGCTTATAGCTTTACCACCAAGGCTACCCGGCAAGTAACGCTCCGAAGCCTGGGCGATGACGGTTTCAAGATGTGGCGCGGTGGTCGTCTAGCCGAGGTAACGCTTGCATACGAATCCTGGGGCACCCTGTCGGAAACGGCGGATAACGCGATATTGATATTTACCGGTCTGTCGCCGAGTGCGCATGCCGCGTCGTCTGCCCAGGATGCTTCACCCGGATGGTGGGAATACATGATTGGACCAGGCAAGGCCATTGACACCAACCGGTTTTACGTGGTTTGTGCCAATACCCTGGGCGGTTGTTACGGCAGTACCGGGCCGGGATCTACTAACCCTGAGACCGGTCAGATATATGGCGCTGATTTTCCGGACGTGACCGTCGAGGATATTGCGAGCTCCGGGTATTACCTGATGCGTGAACTCGGTGTTGAAAAATTGCATGCGGCGGTAGGCTCGTCGATGGGAGGCATGTCTTCTATCGCATATGCGATGCAGTATCCGGATGATATTGAATACCTGGTATCGATATCGGCGGCCACCCAGGCGTTGCCGCTGACGATAGCATTGCGCTCATTGCAACGGGAAATTATTCGCAGCGATCCCGACTGGAATGAGGGACGTTATACCGATGACAGCAAGCCATTGGTGGGGATGTCGCTGGCACGCAAGTTGGGACTGGTATCTTATCGAGCCGCGGACGAATGGAATTCCAAGTTTGACCGCAGTCGCTTGCCGGCGGAAAAACTCAGCGGAAAACGCTTCGAGCGTGAATTCGAGATCGAGAACTATCTTGAGTACAACGCGCAAAAATTTATCAACAGCTTCGATCCCAACAGTTATCTCTACCTGTCCCGCGCTATGGACTGGTTTGATATTGCCGAACATGGCGAGTCGATTAGCGATGGGATGTCGAAACTCAGGGTTAACAAGGCGTTGGTAGTCGGTGTCACAACCGATATCCTGTTTCCTGCCCGGCAGCAGCAAGAGATTGCGGACGTTATGCGGGATACTGGCACCAATGTCGACTACGTCGAAATCGATTCGGTGAATGGTCACGACGCCTTCCTGATCGACGACGAGCATTTCTCGCCGGTCGTCAAAAAATTCCTCGACGAATCCGTTTCGTAAATCTGTTCAAACGCTACACCGTTTGAATTCCCAACAACGGCGCGGACATGGGTACATTTTTGCGGGAGCGCCGTAAATACATTCATGTAGGCTCGCGCGCAACATCCCAGTTGCGCAGCGTCCCGCAAAAATGTACCCATGTCCACGCCTTGACAGTTAGCCATCCAGGGAGAATGGTCGCAAAAGTGTAGCGAGGCATGGATGCCGCGGTCCGACGTCTCGGGCTCCAAGCGATTCCATGGATGGACCAATCGGCGGAAGCGCCTGTTGGGAGAGTCTTTTGCGGGCATTCTCCCTGGGTGTCGAGAGGCTAGAAGATTTCGATGCTGGGGGACTTGGGTGGCTTGACTTCCGGGATCAATCCCTTTTCAAGCAGTTCATTGTAGCTATGCACTGCGTTGCGGGTGGTTGTCTTGCAGTAATAGAGTGCGCTGTCAGCCCGGCCGATCAATTCATCCATCGAAAGGCTTTTGTCGAATTCGGTAAAGCCGATGCTGACCGTTACCTGTTCCACATTGGGGAAATTGTGGCTCGCGATTTTTTCCCGAAAGCGCTCCAGTGATTGCTGTGCCTGCTCGATGGTAATATCCATTAACACCATCGCGAACTCTTCGCCGCCATATCGAAACAGCAGATCGTTTTCGCGAAATGAATCGGCCATTTGTTGGGCCAGCAATAACAAAACTTCATCACCGAACAGATGTCCCAGGCTGTCATTGATCGATTTGAACCGATCGATATCGAGCATGACATATACCGTGGGCGAGAAATTTATAGCACGGCGCTTATGATCGTTGGAACGCTCCAGTAATTGCATTATTTTTTCATTGAATGCACGCCGATTGTAAAGGCCGGTTAACGCATCACGGTAAGTGCCTTGCAGCATTTGCAACTGGTGGCAATAGAAATGAAACAGGAATTGCAAGTATTCTTCTTCGATCAGTTTCTCTGAGTCACTGGATTTGATGAGCAGCACGAAATGCTTGCTGGACAAGGGTTTATAACTGCAGAACCAGCCTTCGTTATCGCTGTCGTAGTACCAGCTTCCGGCGTCCAGGGTCCCGAAATTCTGTTCCAGCGTCGCGAGAATTTGTTCGGGAATGTTCTGGTCGAGCCCGCCGCTTCTGGTCAGTCGACTCCAGCGTTTGTCGCTGTACTCAAAAACCTCGGTTTCGATTTCATTGGCATGACCCGGCGCAATTTGTTGCCGAAATGCTTCGTATAATAATTCGGGGTCGTGAATCTTCGCGAGTGCGTAGAAAGAATAGTATTTGCATTCAGCCATGATGTCCTTCTGCTCAAATCCCCAGATTTGAGAACAATCTGAGAGAAAGTTTCTGGATCAATGCTATTCGATTTTAGAGACCGGTCTGATCAAAGTCAAAACATTGACCTGGCTAACAGGGTCAATGTCTGTATCAGCGTTCCAGGTATTGAAGCTTATCGGGGACACCTTCCCATTCGGCGGCGTCATCAGGTGGAGGTTTGCTGGCTGTAATAACCGGCCATTGCTGTGACAGTTCTTCATTGAGTTGGAGAAACTTTTCCTGCCCCTCGGGTATATCATCCTCCGAGACGATAGCCTCAATCGGACATTCCGGTTCGCACAGGGTGCAATCGATACATTCTTCAGGATCGATGACGAGAAAATTTGGACCTTCGTGAAAGCAGTCGACCGGGCATACATCGACGCAGTCCATGTACTTGCACCTGATACAGTTTTCGAGAACAATAAATGTCATTTTTTACCCCTGAGCTACGCGTCTTAGAGTGGGCGCAGTCTAAATTGGCGTCCGTATAAATCAAGTTGATTATCCTAATGTTGTTTCACGATTTGGCAAGGCTTTTCAGGTGGTAAATCAGCTCCAGCGCTTGTTTAGGGCTTAATTCGTCCGGATCAATCGCTTCAAGTTCGGCAATTAATGCATGCGGCGTCGTATCTTCAATCGGCGTTTCCGCGGTAAATAAATCACCCTGCACCTGGGTCGACTGCTGCTCGAGTTGATGCAGTTTGTGGCGGGCAAGTTTTATTGCCTGTGCGGGAATGCCTGCGAGTCGTGCGACCTGTAATCCGTAACTCTGGTTTGCCGGGCCGGGTTTTACGCTATGCATAAAAATAATGTCGTCGCCATGTTCTACCGCGTCGAGGTGAACGTTTTCGATATTTTGATATTGTTCAGGTAGCTGGGTTAACTCGAAATAATGCGTTGCAAACAAGGTCAATGCATTCGAATTCTGTGCCAGATGATCGGCGCAGGCCCAGGCTAGCGCCAGCCCGTCAAAGGTACTGGTGCCACGGCCGATTTCGTCCATCAATACCAGGCTGTTGGCGCTGGCATTATTCAGAATATTCGCCGCCTCGGTCATTTCCACCATAAATGTCGAGCGTCCGCTGGACAGATCGTCACTGGCGCCGATACGGGTGAATACCTGGTCGATCGGGCCGAGCAATGCCCTGCGTGCGGGTACATAGCTGCCCATGTAGGCGAGGATTACGATTAATGCGGTCTGGCGCATATAGGTTGATTTACCGCCCATGTTGGGGCCGGTAATCAACAGCATGCTGGTATCATCATCGAGATGTAAATCGTTAGCGATGAATTCCTGCTCGAGCACCTTTTCGACCACCGGGTGTCGGCCCGCTTCGATTTCGAGCAGCCGATCCCCGGTGAGCTCGGGTTCACTCCAGTCGTTGACACGCGCGCCAACCGCGAAGCAGTTCAGCACATCAAGCTGCGCGAGCGCCAGTGCGCACTGCTGCAGCTGTGCCAGGCTATCCCCGAGTTGTTTTAATAAAGCTTCGTAAAGGTATTTTTCACGCGTGAGCGCGCGTTCGCGTGCACTGAGCACCTTGTCCTCAAATGCCTTGAGTTCGGGCGTGATATAGCGCTCGACTGCTTTCAGGGTTTGTCGACGCACGTATTCGTCGGGTACCCCATTACTCTGCGTCTTGCTGACTTCGATATAAAATCCATGTACCCGGTTATAGGCCACCTTGAGCGAGTTGATCCCGGTCTTCTGCTGTTCCTGCGATTCCAGATCAAGCAGAAATTGATCGGCATTGGCACTGAGTGCACGCAGCTCATCAAGCTCGGGATCAAATCCCGTTTTGATGACACCGCCATCGCGAATTAACATTGGTGGCTCATCGATAATCGCGGCATCGAGTAACGCCACCACTTCGGGATGGGTGCCGATGGCTGCTGATAGCTCCTGCAGCAGGGGACTGTCGAGTTGCGCCAGCAGTTGCTGCAGTGCAGGCAGTGTCTGCAAGGTTGATGCGAGGGTTGACAGATCGCGCGGTCGTGCCGAGAGCAGCGCTACCCGAGCCAGAATACGTTCGATATCACCGATTTCGACGAGCATCTCGCGCAGGGTTTCAAATGTGTGATTGTCGAGCAGGCTAGCGACGGCGTGATGGCGTTGACGCACACGGCCCTGGTCACGCAACGGTTTCTGAATCCAACGGGTCAGCTCTCGATGTCCCATCGCCGTGCTGCAGAAATTGATGATACTTAGCAGGCTGTTTTGTGGCGACTGTTCATTGAATGACCGGGTCAGCTCGAGGTTACGGCGGC
>CALJYH010000105.1 GCA_937984095.1 uncultured Gammaproteobacteria bacterium
AATCCAGCCTGATTTAGACAGGTTTTCACTTTAAGGTTGGCGGGTTTCATTGAAACTAACGCTACTTTCGCGGCCTGAAATGCTATGATGCCGACATTCTACAGGATCAAACAACCGAGTGAAAAACAGAGAGGCGAGTTCAGATAAGTTAATAGTTATACCCCGAAACCAGCACATCATATCTAGAAAATCGATATCCGATTCTGCGCTCAAGGTGTTATATCGGCTGTCCAAATCAGGCCATAGAGCCTGCCTGGTTGGTGGGGGTGTTCGTGATTTACTGCTCAAGATACAGCCCAAGGATTTTGACGTGGCCACTGATGCCACGCCGGAAGAAGTGCGTGCCTTGTTTAAAAACAGCCGCATCATAGGGCGTCGATTTCGCCTGGTTCACATCCGCTTCGGCAGAGACATAATCGAAGTCGCCACCTTTCGTGCTCATGACGAGGATTCGCCGAAAACCGAGCTTGATACCCACGGGCGCATATTGCGCGACAACACTTTTGGCGAAATCGAGGAAGATGCGATACGCCGTGATTTCACTGTCAATGCGCTCTACTACGATATCCACGACTATTCTCTGCTCGATTATGCTGGTGGACTAGAGGATATCGACAAGCGGCAGTTACGCCTGATTGGTGACGCGGCAACACGCTACCAGGAAGACCCGGTGCGCATGCTGCGCGCGGTCCGATTTGCCGCCAAGCTCGATTTTTCAATCGAAGCCTCCTCCGCCAGCGCGATCCATGAATACGGCCACCTGCTGGCGGTCATTCCACCGGCACGCATGTTCGATGAAGTGATCAAGCTGTTTCACTCGGGCAAGGCGGTACGCGTGTTCGAGTTATTGCGCGAATATCGGCTGCTAAAGTACCTGGTGCCGGCGCTCGACGAGTGGTTGCAGCAAGAACCCAACGAAATGATGCTCGATTTTATCGACCAGGCGCTGGTCAATACCGATAACCGGGTCAACACCGGCCAACCGGTATCACCGGCATTTATTTTTGCGGTAATGCTGTGGCCGGTAGTACAGCAACAGGCAAGCAAGTTACAGCCTGATAAACAGAAATTGATTCCCGCACTGGCCCAGGTAGGCGAAACCGTGATGAAGCGCCAGGTGCGCCACATTTCGATCCCGCGACGCTTCAGCCAGATGGCCCGCGATATCTGGACTTCGCAGCCGCGCTTTCACCGCACCCAGGGCAAGCAACCACTGCGTATGTTAGGGTATCCCGTGTTCCGGGCAGCCTATGACTTCATGCTGATACAGTCGATGGTTGGTTTGTTCCCGCACAAACTGAGTCACTGGTGGACCGATTTTCAAAGCCAGCACGAGGTGGAGCAAGAACCGTCACGCAGAAAAACACCGCGAGCGCGACGGCGGCCAAGACGCAATGCCGGCTGAAGAGGTTTTTGTTGCGCTCGGTGGCAATATCGGTGATTCGCAAACCATTGTTGCGCAGGCCCTGGATGCACTCGCCAATATCAGCCAGACCAGTCTGCGTGCAAGTTCGTCGCTGTATCGCTGCGCAGCAGTCAGCGATATTCCGCAGGATGACTACATCAACGCCGTTGCCCTGCTGGATACCAATCTTGAACCGATGGCGTTGCTGCTCGAATTGCAGGCCATCGAACATGCCTATTACCGGCGCCGTGACCAGGAACAGCGTTGGGCACCGCGCACCCTGGATCTGGATATCATCCTGTTTGGTGATCGCAGCTTCAATGACAGCCACCTGATCATTCCGCATCCGGAATTTGCGCAGCGATTATTCGTCCTCGAACCCATGTTTGAAATCGATGGTGATCGTTTTATTCCGGGATACGGAAGTCTGCGTTATCTTATCGATAATGCACCCGCAATCTCGCTGGAGAAGGTAACCTGATCCAATGAATGAGCAATTTCGTTATATCGTGATCGAAGGCCCGATCGGGGTTGGAAAAACCAGTCTTGCCAGCAAGCTGGCCGATGAGTTTGGTAGCGAATTACTGTTGGAGAAGGCCGAAGAGAACCCGTTTCTCGCCAGCTTCTACCAGAATCCACAACAATACGCGTTGTCGGCGCAATTGCATTTCCTGTTGCAGCGCGCGCAACAGGTTCAGGATTTTCGCCAGGCAGACATGTTCCATGGCTCCTACATTGCCGACTTCATGGTCGACAAGGACCGCCTGTTTGCGCAAATGACATTGAATAAGGACGAACTCGCGCTCTACGAACAGATTTACAAGCACCTGACGCTGGACGCACCAAAGCCTGACCTGGTGATATACCTGCAGGCACCGATCGAGACCCTGCGCGAGCGCATCACGCGCCGTGGTATCGATTACGAACAGCAGATTCGAGATGATTATCTGCTGCGGCTGTCGGAATCCTATACCCGGTTTTTCTATGACTACGATGACAGTGCAATGCTTACCGTCAATACCCAATCGACTGACCTGATCAATAATCCCGATGATTACAGCGCAATACTGGAAAAAATTAATAACATCCATTCTGGACGGCACTATTTCAATCAGTCATCATTCGCCCTCTAACGGGCCCCGGCATCATGTACATCCCCAAACCACTCGAGAACAAGATCACCATCCCGCACCTGAAGAAGTTGAAACAGCAGGGTGAGAAATTCGCGTGCCTGACCGCTTATGATTACAGCTTTGCACGCCTGGTTGAGGAATGTGGCGTCGAGGTGGTGCTGGTCGGAGATTCACTGGGCATGGTGATCCAGGGCCACGACACTACCATCCCGGTAACACTCGATGACATTCGCTATCATGGCAAGGCGGTCGCAGCGGGTTTGGAAAACGCGATGCTGATGCTCGACATGCCTTTCGGTTCGCTCAATTCGCCGCAACAGGCGCTCGACAACGCGAGTGAACTGATCAAGCAAACCGAGGCCCAGGTAGTGAAACTCGAGGGCTGGGAATCGCAGCTCCAGACCGTCGAAACCCTGGCACATTTCGGCATTGCAACCTGCGCCCACCTCGGCCTGCAGCCGCAAATGGTGCACAAGATGGGCGGTTACAGCGTGCAGGGCAAGGCAAAAATCGCTGCCGAACGAATGCTGGCGACCGCAGTCGATCTGCAGGGTGCCGGTGCCGATATTCTGCTGCTCGAATGCGTGCCGGCAAGCCTGGCCGCGAAGATTACCACAGAGCTCGAAATTCCCGTGATCGGCATCGGCGCGGGGGTCGACGTCGACGGACAAATCCTGGTTCTGCACGATGTGTTGAATGTTACCGCGGGCAAGAAACCGAAGTTCTCCAAGAACTTCATGTCGGGGCAGCCGAGCATCCAGAGCGCGATCAGCCGCTACGTGCAGGAAGTCAAGCGCGGCAAGTTCCCTGACAAATCACATATATTTTCCTGAGGCCTGAACCATGTACCAGGCCACCAGCGTCACCGAACTGCGCCAGTACGTGCAGCACTGGAAAGACCATGGTCAGTCGATTGCCTTCATCCCGACCATGGGCAACCTGCACGCCGGGCACATGTCACTAATCGAAAAAGGCCAGTCACTGTCTGATCGCAGCATCTGCAGTATTTTCGTCAACCCGATGCAGTTCGGACCCAACGAGGATTGGGACCACTATCCGCGCACACTGGAAAAAGACATCGCGCTGCTCGAGGCAAGCGGCTGCGACCTGGTCTATCTGCCGACGGCATCCGAGCTCTATCCCGAGGGCCTGGAGCGGATCAGCCATGTGCAGGTTACCGATTTGACTGATCACTACGAAGGGGCGCACCGTCCCGGGCATTTTACCGGGGTCGCGACCGTGGTGTTGAAGCTGTTCAACATCGTCAGACCGGATGTGTCGGTGTTCGGCAAGAAGGATTATCAACAGTACCGCGTGATCAGCAAAATGGTTGAAGACTTCAACCTCGACGTGCAGATCATCGGCCAGGAAACCACGCGCGAGGCATCGGGCCTTGCCACCAGTTCACGTAATCAATATCTCGATGATGCGCAAATGGAAAAAGCCGCACTGATTTACCAGGTCCTGCAGCAAACCGCACAGCAAATTGACAAGGGCGAGCGAGACTTCGAAACGCTGCAGGTGCGTGCCATTGAAGACCTGGAGAAAGCCGGTTTTAAAACCGATTATTTCTGCATCTGTAATGCCGATAACCTGTTGCCCGCAAAACCCGAAGACCGCGACCTTGTCATCCTGGTTACCGCGGCTATCGGTCAGACGCGGTTGCTCGACAACATCGAAATTTCGCTGTGGTAAGCGTTTCAGCTCCCGGCGTATAAAGCCTGCATCGCGACGATACGCTGCTTGACCCGCTCACGTAACTCGGATGGTTGTAGTACCTCGACCTCGGACCCATGCTTGAGAATATCCATGACCAATTCGGTATCCTGGCTGTAGGGCACGCGTAATACGTAGTAACCCTGGTCGTCATATTCACTTTGCTGGTCCGGGTGCCAGGTTTCGCGCGATACCCAGCGCGCGATCTCCGGGCTGAAGCGCAGCACTGCTTTTCGCGTCTTTGCGCCGGAAAAAATGCCATAGCCACTCTCGAGCTCGCGATTCAGTTCTTGCGCGTCAACTTCAATCGCCGTTTCGCTGGTAATATTGAGCACCTTGATCGCATCGATTGAAAAACTGCGTAAGCCGCTGCGTAAATGACACCAGGCATCCAGGTACCAGTTATCACGATAATAGATCAATCGCTGCGGTGATACCCGGCGCTCGCTGCTGCTGTCCGTGGGGCGACTGTAGTAAGTCATATCGACACATTTCCTGGATAACAGCGCCTGGCAAAGATCCTGGAAATATTCACTGGAATAGGCCTTCGCCGCCAGCGGGATGATTCGAATCCGGCGCGCGATCTCATCGACGCTATGGTCACCATCGTCAAGCAGCATGCGGATACGCGAGCGCAGTGGTTCGATATGATTCGACAACACGCCAGGCTGCAGGTTTTCCAGCAATGCATCCATGCTTAGCAAAGCCTGGATTTCACTGGTGTTAAACCATAAGCCGGGCAGCTGAAACTGCTCGCCGCCCTCGCCCTGTTCGTAGCAATAACCGCGACGTTCACGGTCCCAGACGATCGGCGCCGCGAGCCGGTCGCGCAGGTACTCGAGATCGCGCTTGAAGGTCGCCGGCGAGACCTCAAGCGCATCGAGAAACTGGGCGCGGGTAACCACGCGCTGGTTGCAAAGCATCTGGTCGATCAGGTGAAAACGTTCGGTTCGGTCCATAAAAAAAGTATTCTCTTCTTGTGGCTCATCTTGTGAGCTACATGCTCCGGGATAATAGCACGATCAAGATGAAGGGGAACGATATGTCCTGGTCTAAATCATTGCTTTACAAACTATCCGCCTTTTGCCGTTGCCGCGTCATTAATGGGCCTGATCACCAACCCTATCTCGAACGTTACCACCTGCTGCGCCTGCCGTTTGGCTACCAGGTTTACTTGCATCGCTTTGTTGCCAGCGATCCCGGCCGGGGTTTGCATAATCACCCGTGGAAACACTCACTTTCACTAGTGCTGTGTGGCTCTTACGAAGAGACACGCATGCTCGATGCACGGGCCGATAATACACTGCACAGTCGCCGGTTGTGTGCAGGCAGTTTCAATTTTATATCCGGCGACGTTTTTCATCGCGTGAATATCGCGGCTGGCACTGAATGCTGGAGCCTGTTTGTCCATGCCCCCAAGGCCAAGTCCTGGGGGTTTATCCAGCAGCATCAATATCACGACCACAATGACGTTGTCATGCAGGCCAGCAATCCTCTCTGGTGGAAACAGGCGCGACGCCCTATCCACTGTCCACAGATGCGTCTGCCCTGCTCAATTTAAAGAATGCTTGTTTCCTGGGCCTAGTCTTCAGCGGTGGCTGTTATCTCTGGATAAATGGCTGAATGAGTCAATCCGGGGTGACGTTCGCCGTATCGTGCCGGTACATCCTGGGTCCAGTCGCTGGGAATAATAGTTGGCAGGACCAGCAGCACTGCGAGAGCCAGTCTTTTTATCCACAGACCGGCCGGGGATTCAACCTTTGCTGCCTGCATTTCGGTTGGCAGATCAGTCGATTCCTCTGGCCCCGTTTTCCTGCGGTAGCACCAGATTAACAGACCGATCCCTATCATCGTCATCAGGATATTGAATTCCTGCCCTGGCGGAAGACCGTATAAGCTCGAACGGTATTCACGAAAGAAATCGACAAAAATTCGTAGAAAGCCGTACCACAAAATGAAATGGCCGATCAACACTCCGCGCGGCGGTCGTGTTTTTCTAATCAACAGCAGCAGCGGCACCAACAGCAGGTTTTTAAGCCCGTCATAGAGGACAACCGGGTGTCGAAACCCTTCGAGGTCGGGAAACTTGACCCCCCAGGGCATGTCGGTAAGGCTGCCAACGATTTGCCCATCGATGAAATTTCCGATACGTCCGAATCCCATGATACACGCGGCCGCAATCGCGAGCACGTCGGCGACCTCGAGAAACCTTCGGCGATTCAGTTTACAGAACAGAACCACGGCGATGGTCGAGCCGAGTAAAATGCCGTGGGTCGACATGCCCCCCAACCAGATTGCCGGGATATGTGCGAGCTGTGATCCGTAGTAAGCCCATTCGTAAAATATGACTTCGACCGCGCGGCCGCCGACGAGAACGCCGATGGCAATGTAGATAATCAACTTGTAGACAGCATCGGTATCAAAAGCCAGGGCCGTCCGGTTTGCGCGCAGCCAGAAAAAGCCGGCCATGAATCCAAAGGTATAACTAGCCCCGTACCACCAGAGGTAAAATCCTCCAAACTCGGCAAATATGGGATCGATATCATGAACGAATGGACCAAACACGACTTAATTTCCCTGATTCTTCCATTTAACTCTAATGCTATTCCTAATGCTTTAATTGATTTGCGTCGGGTTTGGGGCATGTGATAATAGGTTTCGTGCGTGACTCAACATTTAGAAATCTATGACTGATAATCCGGTTTGGCGTTGGTTCGACGACACCTTTCTCGATCTGGGAAGGCAGTTCCGCTGGTCCTACCTGCCGCCACTCATGGTTTATCTGGCGGCTGGCGTGTCGGGTCTGACTTCGATCGTCGGCACTTTCTTTATCAAGGAGTATCTCGATCTGTCCGCGGCCTTTCTCGCCGGCCTGGCCTTCTGGGCGGGTATTCCCTGGACTTTAAAGATGCCCATCGGTCACCTGGTTGACCTGATTTGGCGCCGCAAGGCACTGCTGGTTTACATCGGTGCCAGCCTGATAGCTCTCAGTATCTTAATCATGTACGGCATTATCGCGCATACCGACATGATGGCCGAGATCCTGAAGGTCGAGGCCTGGTTCGTGATTGCCACCATCCTGGCGCCAACCGGTTACGTGGTGCAGGACGTGGTCGCGGATGCGATGACGGTGGAAGCCGTGCCGACGATCGACGAAGACGGCAATCCTTACCCGGAAAGTGATATCAAGACCATGCACACCACGATGCAGACCCTGGGACGGGTTGCGATCATCGGCGGACTGATCGCTGTCGCGGGTTTAAATATCACCATGTTCGAAGGCGTCGAGGATATGTCGGAAGAGATGAAGGTTGCGATCTATGCCGACATCTACCTGCTGGCGCTGATCATCCCGATCGTTTCGATCATGGGTGTTATCCTGGGCGGAATTCTGTTGCGTCGACGCGCACGGCAGCTGGAAGCACAGGGCCATGATCACAGCAGCATCGACAAGCTGTTGTTCGCCCCCACGGGCGAAACCAAACCGAACTGGTGGATTCTCGGTGGCAGCCTGGTTTTTGCCGTGTTCACCGTGACCATGGGCGTCAGCGAGGTACCGTTGGCGCAGGAGATTATTTTCATCGGTTCCATGGCAATCGTCTTATTCCTGATGTATCGATTGCTGCTTGAGCTCAAGCCCGAGCAACGCAACATGCTGATGGGTACCGCGGTTATCATTTTCGTGTTCCGCGCGGTGCCTTTGCCCGGCCCAGGCGCTGGCTGGTTCGAAATCGATGTGCTCAATTTTGATCAGCAGTTTTTTTCTGTACTGTCTCTGATCGCCTCGATGCTCACGCTGGTCGGTATGGTGGTGCTGCGCCCAATGATGGCGAAGCGCTCGATCGCATTCGTCGTGGTGCTGTTAACCATCGCCGCGGGTATTCTGTCGTTACCCAATATCGGTCTCTACTATGGCTTGCATGAATGGACCGCGCCACATACCGGGGGAATTGTCGATGCGCGCTTTATCGCGATTATCGACACCGCTATCGAATCGCCGCTGGGTCAGATCGCGATGATCCCGATGCTGGCCTGGATCGCCAAGAATGCACCGGCGCATTTGAAAGCCACGTTTTTCGCGGTCATGGCGTCGTTCACCAACCTGGCGCTTTCGGCTGCAAGCCTTGGCACCAAGTACATGAACGAAATTTATACCGTCACGCGTGAAGTCCGTGACCGTGTAACGGATGCGATTCAGACCACGGCAGATTACGGAGAACTGGGTTGGCTGTTGATCACCGTTGCGACGATCGGTGTGGCGGCGCCGCTGCTGACCGTTGTGTTGATCCAGAATTCACGGCTACGGACCCAACAGTAGTCAAACTACCATTCGTTAAATTCCCGGGGGAGGAATTGAAATGCAAAAGATAATCGTCCTAATGCTCCTGTCACTACTTGCCGGTCCTGCACTTGCGCACCACCCGCTCGCGGGTATGCCGGTGACAACATTCGCCCATGGCCTGATGTCCGGTTTTGGGCATCCGATACTCGGATTCGACCATTTATTTTTTGTCACCTCGGTCGGCATTATCGCAATCTTCACGCGCCATCGAATTCTGGCAACACTGGCCTATATCGCCGCCATGCTTGGCGGCTGCCTGACTACCGCGCTGTGGACCACGGTGCCCGCAACGGAGTTAATGATTGCGCTATCGCTACTGGTGCTTGGTTCAATGCTGCTGAGCGGACATCGATTTAATTTATCGACCGTTGTGTTCGCCTTTGCCGGTTTCGGATTATTTCACGGTGCAGCCTTTGGCCTGTCACTTGCGACACAGGAGGCCGCTCTGGGCATTCAGGTGTTAATGGGTTACCTGCTGGGTCTGGGCGTCACGCAGTTTGCGATTGCACTGGCCGCAGGCCTGGTTTGCACGATGCTATGCAAGGTTTCGCACGCGGGCGCGATTCAGCCCCGCCTGGCGGGTGCGATGGTCGCAGGGGCCGGACTTTACCTGACACTTGAACATTTCGAAGGCCCGCTGTTACAGGCCATTTCCAGTTAGGCCTGTTGTTCGGTTTTGAGATTAACCGGTTGCCCGTGGGGTGTCGACAGGTAGGCCTGCTCCCAGTCCTTGCGTTTACCTGTCATTGCCTGTTGATCGATGTCGCTATGGCTGGCAACCAGCCCTTCAAGCGCGTTTAAAACACATTGATAATAGGTTTCCTGGTTGTCACTGGCGCCACTGGATTGCGACTGTTTCAGGGCCTCACCGAGCGCGTCAGACCAGGCGCTTGCGCTGAACAGGCCATTTTGCACCAGGGTATCGGCAATCGCCAGCACCTCGGCCTGCCAGGGCTCATCGAACGCCGGTTGACCGTCGACACTGGCAAGGGGTTTGAGTAACCTCGATTTCGGATCATCCATAATCAGGCCTCGGCCAGATAACTTTCCCACAGATCAAGGAAGACCTTATCCTGACTCCATTGTGCTTCCGGCCATAACTCCGAAGCCTCGAACATGACGCTATAGCAATGCTGATGAACTTCCTGACCCAGTGCGGATAGATCCGGGAACACGTGTGCTCCGTTATAGGCATGCACGGTACCCTGCCGGCCTCGCACATACTGCGGTAAGCGGGTGTGACCGCTATTTCCATGGCGCGAAGCAATTACAGCTTGCCCAACTGCAAACACGGGTGGCGTTTCAATTTCGGCATCGAAGCGAACCGCATGATCCTGATCTTCCTGCAGCACCTGTTTCAGCGTCATCGCGACGGCGGGCTCACCATAATCGGTATCTTTAGAGAGCGACTTGCCGGCACTGATTTCTTCCTCGGAAATCCAGCCTGCCTCGATGTAGGTCGAAAAATCGGTTTGTGCCCAGGAATCGAAATAAGGTCGACCGAGGTAATCCTCGGGCATGATCAATTCACGGCAATGGCGCCACCAGTCGATCGTGATCCCGGGGGTGCGTGCGCATTGTGCAATTCCCCATTCACGGCCTTCCCAGTCCTCGTGAAACGGGCTATCGTCATCGTCGACTTCGATCGGGCCATAACCTTCCTTACCACCAAGATCATGAATTCCATCCATCAGCCGTCATCCTCGATGTTTTCGCCCAGGTCGCGGTCGGTACCAATCATCGAATTGCGCGACACCAGCCCGGCCAACTCTTCCTCGCTCATATCCTCCGTACCCGCAGGACGCTGTGGCAGCACCAGGTAACGCAACTCCGCGGTGCTGTCCCATACATGCACCTCGATATCGACGTCGAGGTCGATACCAAATTCTGACAACACACCGCGCGGGTCACGCACCGCGCGGGAACGATAAGCTGCAGCCTTGTACCAGGGAGGTGCGATGCCCAGAATCGAAAACGGATAACAGGAGCACAGCGTGCAAACCACCAGGTTGTGTACCTCGTCGGTATTTTCAACCACCTTGAGATGCGCGGTTGCCTTACCGAGAAACCCTAGCTCATCGATGGCAGCAGGTGCATCGCGCATCAGTCGAGCCTTGTATTCCGGATCACACCAGGCTTTTGCCACCACCATGGCACCGCGCTTGGGACCAATTTCCTCGGTATAGGCTTCGATCCAGGCGTCGATGGTTTTTGGATTGACAAGCCCCTTGTCTACCAGCAGCGTCTCCAGCGCTTTGACGCGCAGCGCGGACTCGGACGGCAGGTGGCTATGCAGGTGCTGATGAATTTCAGCGACTTTGCTGGCATCGAAGTCCGGTGTGGATTTGGTATCGGTGGCCATGAACGCCAGTTTACTTAATCTGATCTCGAATATCAGCTACAGAATATATCAGCATAATTCGAACCGGATCCATCGTCTCGGAGCTGGATTGCCATTACACTGCGCCGATGTTACCCGCTATCAGACGCCCCACCCTTGCCGATGTTGCAAAGTTGACCTTTGTCGGTGCCATCTGGGGAGGTGCCTTCATATTCATTACCATCGCGCTCAACGACTTTGGCCCGGTGAGCATCGCCACCTGGCGGGTTTCGCTGGGTGCCGTCGTCATGTTATTCATTGCCATGCTGATCGGCCAGAAATTCCCGCGGGGATTGCGCAACTGGCGTATTATTTTTGTCGTCGGATTCCTCAACAGCGCAGTGCCGTTTTTTCTGATCAGCTGGGGCCAGCAATTTATCAGTAGCGCCGAGTCTGCCATCCTGGTGGCGATGGGCACTTTTGTTTCATTGTTACTCTCACACTTTACCAGCGACGATGAGCGCATCAATAAATCGCGTGTGGTGGGAGTCGCTGTTGGCTTCATCGGAGTGCTGGTACTGGTGTTCTGGGACCTGGTTGAATCGGGAGCTGGAAACCTGTGGGGGCAGCTCGCTGTCATGGCAGCCGGCTGCAGTTACGCGACCTCATCGGTAATCTCGAGACGCCTGACTCATTTGCCGATGATATCGACCTCGGCCATAACCCTGTCAAGCGCCTGTCTGTACATGGTGCCGCTGGCGTTTGTGTTCGAAGATCCACTACCGGGCAATGTCGATCTTTCATCCATCGTCGCGCTCTTCTACCTGGGTGTCGTCGCGACTGCCCTGGGTTTCACCCTTCGATTTTTTATTATCCGCGCCAATGGTGCCGTTTTCATGTCGCTGGTTGGCTACCTGGTGCCGCTGTTTGGCGTGATCTGGAGTGGGTTGTATTTCGCCGATGCGATTAACCTGCAAACCTTGATTTCGCTCTCGTTGATCATGCTGGGCATTGCAATTACGCGCCGCGGCAGTTAAGTGGGCCGCATGCGGTCTGGGATGACAGTTATTTTAAAAACCTGGCGTGGTAGTCGAAGTGGTCTCCGATGAAGCTGGCGATGAAGTGATAGCTATGATCATAGCCGGGCTGCATACGAATGTTTAGTGGCTGTCCCACTGAATCGCAGGCAGCCTGAAAATTATCCGGTAATAGCTGCCCCTCGTGCAGAAATTCGTCGGCATCCCCCTGGTCAATCAAGATATCATGAATCCGTGCACCGCCTGTCACCAGGCAGGTCGCGTCGTATGCTTCCCAGGCAGTAGTATCCTCACCCAGGTAAGCTCCGAAACAGCCCTGGCCCCAGCCGCAGTTCACCGGGTTTGTAATTGGCGCAAACGCCGACACCGAGCGGAACTCACCCGGGTTTTTCAACGCGCATATCAGCGCACCATGCCCACCCATGGAGTGCCCGGTGACCGATTTAACACCGGGGATCAACGGCAAATTAGCTTCGATCAAGGCGGGTAATTCACCTGTCACATAGTCAAACATCTGGTAGTGCGGGGCCCATGGGCTCTGCGTCGCGTTGACATAAAAACCCGCGGCCTGTCCCAGGTCGTAGCGATCGGGTTCATCGGCAACATCGGCACCGCGAGGGCTGGTGTCAGGAAACACGATGGCAATGCCGTGTTGTGCGGCAAAACGCTGAAAACCGCCCTTGGTGCGGGCATTATCGTCAGTGCAGGTTAGTCCTGACAGCCAGTAGAGTGCCGGTACTTTTTCATCTCTCGATTTAGGCGGCAGGTATACCGAGAAGGTCATTTCACACTGGCAAATAGTCGAGTCGTGGGTATAGCGGTTCAGGTAACCGCCGCTTTCCTTGATACTTTCAATCTCTTTCATGTCGATGATGCGCTAAAACATGATCACAGATTTAATACTTTTGCCTTCATGCATCAGATCGAAGGCGGTGTTGATCTCTTCCAGGGGCATCGTATGTGTCACCAGGCTATCGAGCTCGATGGTGCCATCCAGGTATTGATCGACCATGCCCGGCAATTCGGTGCGTCCCTTGACGCCACCAAACGCAGTTCCGATCCAACGCCGACCGACGACCAGGTTAAAAGGACGTGTCTTGATTTCTTCACCTGCACCGGCGACACCGATGATGGTTGAGGTCCCCCATCCCATGTGGGTACATTCGAGTGCGTCGCGCATAACGTTAACGTTGCCGATACATTCGAACGAGTAATCAACGCCACCGCCGGTCATCTCCTGGATGTATTCCGGTAAAGAGCCATCAACCTCTTTTGGATTGACAAAATCGGTTGCACCTAACGACTTCGCCATTTCCCATTTACCGGGATTGATATCGACCGCGATAATGCGTTCCGCCTTGGCCATTACCGCACCCTGAACTGCCGACAGGCCTACCGTGCCAAGACCAAACACCGCAACCGACGAGCCGGGTTGTACCCTGGCGGTGTTCAACACCGCACCGATACCGGTTGTTACGCCACAACCCAGCAGGCAGGCCTTATCAAGCGGTGCCGCCTTGTTTATCCTGGCGAGCGCAATTTCCGGCACCACGGTGTACTCCGAAAAAGTCGAGCATCCCATGTAGTGATACAAATCTTTGCCATTTTGTGAAAAGCGACGGGTGCCGTCAGGCATGAAACCGGTCCACACGGTGCCGGCAATCGACTGGCAGAGATTGGTTTTATCCGAGCTGCAGTATGAGCAGCTGGATTCACCGCATTCGGGTATGTAAAGCGGGATAACGTGATCACCGACATCCAGATTCTTGACGCCTGGCCCGCATTCCACGACCTCGCAGCCCCCCTCATGTCCCAGAATCGCAGGAAACGCGCCTTCCGGGTCCTCACCCGAAAGCGTGAATGCATCGGTGTGGCAGACACCACTTGCATGCACCTTGAGCATGACTTCACCCTCGCGCGGGCCTTCGACTTCAACTTCTTCAATTTCAAGGGGTTTTTTCGGTTCCCACGCGACCGCGGCTCTTGATTTCATGGTTGCTCCTGAGGTTTTATAGGGTTAATTTATTGATGGCAGACTAATTAGAATGCCCAGGCTAGTCAAGCCACTACTAATCAGCCCGCTTCCGTTAAAATAATTGAATTATTTGGGAAATCCTGACTCGAATCTCTATCCACCTGTATCAGGAGGCTGATATGCGCCTAATGCCGTCAAAGAAGACCAGGATACTGGCTCTCGTAGGAATATTGCTGGGGGTTCTGGTGTACAAATTTGCCTTTTCTGCCGGTCCTTCAAACGGTTTCGATCTGTCCAATGCCACTCTGCCACGCGATGAGATACTGCATGGTGGGCCTCCGCGTGACGGCATCCCCGCATTATCCAACCCGAAGCTGATTGCCGCAGTCGAAGCGGAATACCTCGAACCCACCGACAGAGTTGTCGGAGTTACCCTCAAAGATCAGTCCCGGGCTTATCCGATCGCCATCCTCAATTGGCATGAAATCGTCAACGATGAAATTGGCGGCCAACGATTCGCGGTTACCTACTGCCCGCTTTGTGGAACAGCGGTTGCTTTCGATGCGACCATCGATGGCAGGCCAACTGATTTCGGTGTGTCAGGGCTACTCTATAACAGCGATGTCCTGCTCTACGACCGCGATACCGAGTCACTTTGGTCACAGATCTTAAGCGAATCCGTGTCGGGTAAACGGGTCGGTCAAAAGTTAACCCCCATACCCATCAGCCATACGACCTGGCGAGATTGGCTCGAACGGCATCCCGATACGATGGTGCTATCCGACGATACGGGCCATTCTCGTGATTATCAGCGTGATCCCTATGCCGGTTACGAGGAGTCCCGGCACACTTATTTCGCCGTTAATAATGAAGCGCCGGACAGCTATCATCCCAAGGAAATTGTGGCCGGGCTGGAAGTTGACGGAGTCTACAAGGCCTACCCATTTATCGAACTCGACAAGCAGGGCAAGAACCAGTTCAGCGACAACGTAAACGGTACCCAGTTTAACTTTGCATGGGATACGGAAAATCGCAGCATCACCATCACCGATACCGGGGGTCGGGAAGTTGCGAGCATTCAAGGCTTCTGGTTCGCCTGGTTCGCGTTCCACCCCGATACCGAAATCTTCAAGGCAACAGACTCGTAATAACCTGTAATATCGTCGCAGTCGTAACTCTTCTGAAACCGCCTCTGGAGAATGCCCGCAAAAGGCGCTCCCAACCGGCGCTAGCGCCGGTTGGTCCATCCATGGAATCGCTTGAAGCTCGGCGTCCTGCCTCGCTACACTTTTGCGGGCATTCTCCAGAGGCGGTTCCCTGTCAAAGTACGGCTCCCCAAATCAGATGCTGTTGTCAAGGCACAATATTGTTAAGCTGGGATTAACCGAAACCGGATAATGTGACAGAATGTAATTATTTTCCGGTTCAACTTGCTGCGCTCACGTTATCTTCTAATTGCAGGTCTGATACCTGCACTTTTCGCCCAGGCCGGCTTAGCGGCGGAAGACTGGAGTCTGTGCCGTATTCCATCGTTTAATTTTACCGAAGCGGACAACATAGCGTCAGACGAAACTTCAGTTGAGGCGCAAACTATCGTCAGCGAGGATAACGAAACAGTCCATCTTGTAGGCGATGCCAGTGTTATCCGGGCGCAGCAGCAAATCAGTGCAGATGACATTCTGTTCAATAAATCGACCGAGGAAATCAAAGCTAGCGGAAACGTGGAGTTTGCTGATCCAAGCTCCCGCTTGCAAAGCCCGAGGGTTGAAATCGATAATCGCAACGCTAGTGCCACATTTGAACAACCCGTATTCATGCTGCATAGCCGCCATATAAGCGGACAAGCCGACAAAATCGAAAAGCTCGATGAGTATCGCAGTCGATTCAGTGACCTTAGCTATACTTCCTGTGACCCTGATGACAGGGACTGGCACCTGCGCGCCGCAGAACTCGAAATCGACGACGAAAGCGGTCGCGGCAGCGCAAAGCACACCACGATTTACTTTAAGGAATTCCCTTTCCTGTACCTGCCCTATTTTCAGTTTCCGGTCGACGATCGTCGGCTCTCGGGTCTTCTTACACCGACCTACGGCTACGAAGAATCTAATGGCACTACTGTAATTCTTCCGGTTTACTGGAATATTGCCCCCAATTACGACATGACCATTACGCCCGCCTCGTTTGGAAAGCGTGGCTTTCAGCTCAATACTGAAAACCGTTATCTGTTTGAGACGCATCAGGGTGAACTAGATTTATCCTATCTCGATGATGATGATGAGGTTGATGATTCACGCTGGTTTCAGCGATGGCGGCATCGAACGTCCCTTGCTTATGACATCAACGGTGATTTGCTACTGGCTGAAGTATCGGACCGCGACTTTTTTGACGACTTTGGCAGCGTCGCTCCTGAGTACAACGATATTAACCACCTCGAGCGTCACCTTAGCTTCGCGCGTAGCGGCGAGGTCTGGCGGGGACTTCTACTGTGGCAAGACTACCAGACGCTCGATCGAGATACTGCAATCGACAGTCGCCCCTATAGTCGATTACCGAGTCTCAGCCTCGATGCGCAACCTGAACCATGGATCGAGAATCTGCAAACACCCGTAAACCTGGAGATTACCAGCTTTGATCGAGATGACAGCGTTACCGGCACCCGCACACATATCGTATCTTCGCTAAACTGGAATGCTTCAGATAGCTGGTATTTCTTCGAGCCCGAATTACAACTCGCTTTCACCGATTATCAACTCGACGAGAATCCGGGTGACGACTCTATATCTCGAGGATTACCGACCCTGAGTATCGACACCGGGCTGATTTTTGAACGCCTGGCCGGTTCCAGAAATCAGTGGCTGCAAACCCTGGAACCACGCCTCTATTTCCTGCATACACCGTTCGAGGACCAGGATGACATCCCTGACTTTGATACTGCGTTGAGCGCCAGCACCTATAATAATTTATTCAAAAACAATCGTTTCACCGGCGCCGATCGAATCGGGGATGCAAATCAGGTTACCTTTGGCCTTGCCAGTCGTATATTTGATAACGACAGCGGTGTCGAACTGTTGAATGCACGTATCGGACAGGTATTCCACTTCAAGGATCGTCGTGTCAGTCTCGATGGCAGTCGTGATGAGGAAACCAGGTCCGATGCAATCGCCGAACTCGATGTCTGGCCCAACTCCAGAACCAAAATTGAGGCACGCACGGTATACAACCAGGAGCAGAGCGAGTTGAGCGGTAAGGAATTTTCGATTAGTTACAGCGATAATGGTTTAGCGATGAACCTGGGTTATTATTTTGACAAAGACGTACTGGTCGACGAAGACGAACTCGAACAAGCCCTGGTTTCGATGGCCTATCCCATAAACGAGCGTTGGACTTTTGTGGGTAAAATTCACCATTCACTGTTATTTGATCAGACCGTAGAGAATTTATTAGGATTAAACTATGAATCCTGCTGTTGGGGCCTTAAAATACTGGCCCGCCAGACCGGGGACGAAGACGAAGACTTTGCGGAGACGGACAGCGGTGTTTATTTTGAGATTACGTTCAAAGGGCTCAGCCAGGTAGGTCAGGACATTGATACCCAGCTGCGTGATTCAATTCCCGGCTACCGCTCTGATTTTTGATTATCGTAGGTAAAAATGAAAATGCTTCGCTCAAAGCTCATTCTCGTCTGCACGCTGTTGCTGCTGCAACCTGCCACTGCAGCGCAATTAACACTCGACTCAATTGTCGCGATCGTCGATGAAAGCGTCATTACCAAGCGTGAATTAACCGATCGAATCAAGTTATTAAAGATCGAATTCAAACAGTCAAACCGAAGCTTACCCAAGGCCGATGTACTAGAGCGCCAGGTGCTTGAAGCCCTGATCAACGACTCACTGTTATTGCAGGAAGCCGGGCGTCGCGGGGTCAGGATTACCGACGGTCAACTCAATCAGACGATGCAGCAATTAGCGCGCCAAAACAAAATGAGCCTGTCAAATTTTCGTGAGGCCGTTATCGCGGATGGGCTGGATTACGATCAATATCGAGAAACCATTCGTCGAGAACTAACCCTTTCAACCTTGCGTCGTCAGTATAGCCAACGCAACGCGACTATCAGTGACAGCGAAGTTGACGATTTCGTGAAACTGAGCGGTAAGGATGATGCTAATTACGAATATCGCCTGTCACATATTCTTATCGCGTTGCCTGATGCCGCCACCCCCGAGCAGATTAGCGAGGCACAGCAATTCGCCAAAAAAGTTTTAACGGAACTCGATCAGGGTGCCCAGTTCGACCAGCTCGCCAATACTTACTCAGCTGGTGATGCGGCTTTGCAGGGGGGTGACCTGGGTTGGCGCAAGAGAGCCGAAATTCCAAGCCTGTTCACATCCCAGGTACTGGCAATGGAACCGGGCGACCATGCCGGTCCGATACGCAGCGCCAGCGGGTTTCACATCGTGCATCTCAAGGAACGCCGTAATCTTGAACAAACCATAACCCGGCAGACCCGCACGCGACATATACTAATCAAACCCAATGAATTGATTTCCGAAGACGAAGCACGCAAACGACTGCTCGAATTCCGCAGCAGAATTCTGGCCGGGGAGGACTTCGCGAGACTGGCTAAACTCTACTCGGTGGATTACAACTCCGGGTCTAATGGAGGCGATATTGGGTGGATGGACCCGGGTGCTACCGTTAAAGAATACGAGGCGGCAGCGAATCAACTTAAAGAGGGCGAACTCAGCCAACCAACCCGCAGTCAATTTGGCTGGCACCTGATTGAAGTTACCGGCCGGCGCGAGGTTGACGAGACCGAGCAAAACAAGCGCAACAAAATATATTCGCAGTTACTCGAGCAGAAGCAACGTGAAGTATTTGACCTCTGGAAACGTCGCTTGAGGGACGAGGCCTATGTCGTCTTCCCCAAAAAGCCCGATGCGTGAGACCAGGATCATAATTACCTCTGGTGAACCCGCGGGTATCGGTCCAGATATTATTGCAAAAATTCATCCCGCCAGTTTTGATGCGCGACTGGTTATAATCGGCGATCGCGAAATGATGCTGTCACGAGCCGATGCGCTGGGATCAAAATTTAAATTCGTCGACTATGATGCAGGTACGACCTGTGCCGATTCTATCGAGATAATTCATCAACCTCTTGACCAGCCCTGTGTCCCAGGACAACTTGACAGCGCCAACGCAAAATACGTGCTGACACTCCTCGAAACTGCATGCAAGGCATGTCTCGACAATAGCTTCGACGCCATGGTTACGGCTCCGGTTCAAAAGGAGATCATTAATCGCGCCGGAATATCCTTTTCCGGGCACACCGAATACCTGGCCGACATTTGTGAATCGCCGCGACCAGTGATGCTGCTTGTTGCCGAAGAACTTAAAGTCGCCCTGGTAACAACGCATTTACCGCTGCGCCAGGTTGCCGATGCAATCGACGAGAAGGCGATCAGACAGGTAATCGAAATTCTCGATCTTGATCTACGCAACCAATTTGGAATTCAAGATCCACATATCAAGGTAGCCGGCCTCAATCCCCATGCCGGCGAAAATGGATACCTCGGGCGCGAGGAAATCGAGATAATTATCCCGGTCCTCGATAAGCTGAAATCCGAAGGAATCAATCTGAGTGGCCCCTATCCCGCTGATACTTTATTTACGCCCCGCATGTTGGCGGATGCCGACGCCGTGGTAGCGATGTATCACGACCAGGGTTTACCGGTGCTGAAACATGTCGGTTTTCATAACGCGGTTAACACCACCCTGGGATTACCAATCATTCGAACCTCGGTTGATCACGGGACCGCACTCGATATGGCCGGAACGGCAACAGCCAGGCCCGATAGCCTGTTTGCCGCAATCAATTCAGCAATTTTTCAAGCACACAACAAGCAGCAGAATGCCCCAGGCGCGTAAACGCTTCGGGCAGCATTTCCTGCATGACCAGAACATCATCGAATCCATTCTGCGCGCGCTAGATCCACAGCCAGGCGAAAATATAATCGAGATTGGCCCTGGGCGGGGTGCGCTGACTTACCCCTTACTGCAACGCTGCAAAACCCTGACCGCGATCGAGCTTGACCGCGATCTGGTGCCCATATTAAAACAACAGGCATCTCGCTTCGGCACGCTGGAAGTAATCAACGCTGACATACTCGAATTCGAACTATCAAGCATTCCTCGTGGAGATGGCTTTCGCCTGGTGGGCAATCTTCCATACAACATTTCTACCCCGCTGATGTTTCACTTGCTCGAGTCGGCACAAGACATTCGGGACATGCATTTCATGGTGCAAAAGGAAGTGGCGTTGCGAATCGTTGCGCATCCCGGAGATGCCAACTACGGACGCCTTTCAGTGATGCTACAGTATCGATGCAATTGCCAGTACCTGCTAGATGTTGCTCCAGGCTGTTTCAAGCCGCCTCCCAAAGTCGATTCCGCGGTCATTCGTCTGGTACCGTACCGCGAACCTCAGCATGATGTTGGCGACTATGCAAACTTTTCCAGGATCGTGCAATCTGCTTTTGGCCAGCGCAGAAAGACTATTTCAAATTCGCTGAAATCGATACTGGATCGTGAAACAATTATTGCCTGTGAGATCGACCCGGGATTGCGGGCCGAGAATCTCGCAATTTCCGATTTCGCCAAACTCAGTAGAACATTTACAGCATGACCAGTCTTTCCCTGATCGCCGCAATGGACGATAACCGCCTGATCGGAAATAAAAACAAATTGCCCTGGCACCTGCCGGCCGATCTCGCATTCTTCAAACGCACGACAATGGGCAAACCAATCGTCATGGGACGCAAAACTTTCGAATCAATCGGCAAACCACTGCCAGGTCGTCGCAATATTGTGATTACAAGAGACCCTGGTTTCAGCGCCGCAGGTTGTGAGGTCGCCAACTGTATCGAGGCCGCGATGTCACTGACTAAAGACGATGATGAGGCCATGCTGATCGGTGGCGCCAGTTTGTATCAACAAACCATAGCCCGGGCAATGCAACTATACATCACTCGAATTCACCACAGTTTCGTGGGCGACACCTGGTTTCCGGAAATCGATCTGCATGAATGGAAAGAGGTTAATCGCGAAGATTTTGATGCGAATCACGACAACCACTACGCGTATTCGTTTATCAAATATGTGCGAGAAATTTGAATTAAATTGCGGTAGACTGAATAGCCGGATGCAGGAGGGACAACCTGAATGGATAAAGATCCGCATGAGGAATTAAAGCGCATCGAAAGCCGAACTTATATTATCGGCAGAGAAGGTCATATCTATATCAATGACCCGACCGTCAGTAAGCAACACGCTGAAATACAGATCGCCAATGGCGAGGTTTACCTGCGCGACCTCGGTTCGACCAACGGTACCTTCCTGATAAAAAACAACCGGCTGGTCCCTTTCCACGAGGGATATGTGCAGATACATCAGCCGATCGTGTTGGGTAATCGCCAGTATACGATTCAAGGTCTGCTGGAAATTGCCGGGGCTTTTGCCGCGCAATACGACGACTCTTAAGGTCTTGTTACTCCCCTGCTGTCCTGATTCCTGACAGGCAAAAACAAAACGGGCGACAACAGTCCTGCCTCCAAATTCAACCTGGTTTATATTCCAACAGCAAGCAGTAACAGTCCTAGAATCCAGGCCCATGGGGAGCTAGATGATTGCTCCTCCGGTTGTGCCTTTTGCATTCCGACATCATTAAAGATTTGCACTTCATCCGTGTCCAGGAATCCTGCGGGTACCGGCGCCTCCTCCTCAAGCACCAATATATCTGGAGTTGCCGTTCCATATTCACCCATGGCTATCAGGATCCGAACATCGTCATCCGTGGTCAAGGTAATCGCCCCCTTGAGTACCGCGGCATGCAGCTTTGCGTCGGGATCGTTACGACTGACGTTCTGGGTACAGTCATCCTGTTTACACAGCTTGATAACATACTCGGTGCCACGAATACCGATCGTTGCAAATCCAGTTTGAACCTGGTAGTTGGCGAACGAACTTGCACCGATGGAGCCGGTTATTTTTCGCAGGCCCCCGCGGATAAGATCTAAAATGCTGCTACTTTCCTTACCGTAACCGGCAGTAATCACGTATTCGCTAATCTTGAGTGCCGAGTCTTCCTTTAAGTGAACCTCTGCACCGTCGTCCATCAATATGTACAGGCGGGCACCTCTTTCAGTCTCGAGACGATCGCCTTCGAATATCTGCGAGTTGATTTGCAATTGATGTACCCTGCTATCGACGCCCCTGGATGTAGCCTGGCCGATTAGTTGCGCGACATAGCCTACCTTAATTTTTGGCGCCAACTCTTCCTGCTCATAGATTCGTTTGATATCCACCAATTTCAAACGCAAGCCGGGAATCAAGCGATCAGAATACTGAACAAATGAGTACGGATTTGTTTCGATCAGCTTCGCCTTGATCCGGGGCCAAAGATCCTTGTCCCTGGGATAAATTCGTCGAATGATATCGTCGATCGTCATCTCTTCGGAAATCTTCAGAATGACTCGCGACGATGGAACCAGTTCTACGTCAGCTGCATTTACCACCGGTTGATAAAAGGCACTCGATAAAAGTACCAGCAGCAGGGTGAAAAGAAGATTTCTGTTCAAGATTCATCACCTTCCATCAAGGATATATCTTCCACCTGTTGCAACACCTGGCTCACAAAACCTGCGGTGACCCCAAAAATTGCGAGATCGTTATCGTCAAACAGGTCACTGGACATATTGTTGACTACCTCGATATCGATAGCCCCGTAAGTCTTGGCATTATTAAACAACGGCGCACACATTAGCGTGTTGGTATTAAAACTAACACTGGTATAGATAAACTATAGTTGTAAACCGATCAACAAGAACGAAAAACGTTGTATTTAAATGTTATCGGTAACCAAATGTGAACTAATTTACCTGCGGTGGCAGCTGGCATCACCAATGCTGGAATAGCGACGAGATCGTCGAATCGGAGCACATGACTGTGAACATTTAATTACCAGGAACTAAATGCTGTTTTGCAAGCTGAACAGGTTTCAAAGCAATTGTTGCTATCACAACAGTAAAGGTAATTTTCGACGACGTTCGCGACAAGTTAGCAACAAGTTAGCTAGTTTTTATCAATTGTACGTGTTTCTTCATGTATGAATCGACAAAAAACCATTCCTCGGCGTCAAAATCGACCCGCAGCGCCACCATGTGCCCACCCCAGACACAGCCGCCGTCCAGTGCGAAGCAACGCCCATAACATCCTACCGGGAGCGTCGACCAGTGCCCGAACATCACGCGAACATCTTCTCTGAGCGTTGCTTCCCACTGAAACCAGGGAACAAGTCCCCTGCGTAAGTAGCGACGCGGCGTGCGGTTGACCGTGAAGTCGAGCTTTTGCTCACGATTAAAATATCGCATGCGCGTAAAGACATTGGTAATAAAACGTAAACGCTTCGCACCCTCGAGATCATCCGACCAGGTCGTGGGTTTGTTACCATACATTTTTCTGAAAAACCATGCGGCATCTTCACTATGGAGCACAGTCTCCACTTCACGGGCGAGTTTCCTCGCCTTACTCAGACCCCAGGCAGGATGAATACCAGCATGCACCACGACGGCACTGTGCTCCTTGTCATAATGCAACAGGGGTTGCGATTTCAACCAGTCCATCAGCTCACCACAATCGGGACTGTTGAGTATTCTGCGTAAATCCGTGGAAACGCGAATTTTCTTGACGCCGTGATGCAGTGCTAGCAAATGCAGGTCATGGTTCCCCAGCACGGTAAGCGCGCTGTTGCCCAGGGATTTAACAAAACGCAAGGTCTGCAACGATTCGGGACCGCGGTTCACCAGGTCGCCACAAAACCAGAGCGTATCTTCGGCAGGATCAAAATTGATTTTCTCCAGTAATCGACAGAGCTCGCTATAGCAGCCCTGGACATCGCCTATCGCGTATATTGCCACTGGATAACTAGTGCAGTACCCGGGGAGTAGACAACACAAACTCCTCGATTGGTGCGTCGAAATGGGAGCCGTCATCGGCCTCCATCTGGTAACTGCCTTTCATGGTGCCGACCGCGGTTTCCAGCATGGTACCGGAGGTGTAGACAAACTGTTCGCCTGGCTTCAACAACGGCTGTTCACCGACGACACCATCTCCACGTACTTCCTGGACCTTTTGATTGGAATCGGTAATGACCCAGTGTCGGGTCAGGAGTTTAGCACTCTGCTGGCCCTCATTCTGGATTGTAATCGTATAGGCAAAAACGTAGTAATTCTGCTCGGGATTTGACTGGTCTTCGATATATCGGGTTTCGACGTCGACCTTGATTTTATTTAGATCTGGCTCATTCATCTAATCTGGTTTCCCGTTAATCATTTTACTTTGCATTATACCGCGACCGCTGCCTTTATGTGTTCGTGGCACTGGTAGTTCTGCAGCTCGAAATCCTCGAAACGAAACTCGAACAAGTCTTTTACTTCCGGGTTTAGCTTCATTTGGGGCAGCGCAAAAGGTACGCGTTGAAGCTGCAGACCCGCCTGTGGCAAATGATTGGTGTAAAGGTGCGCGTCGCCAAGCGTATGCACAAAATCTCCCGCTTCAAGACCGGTTACCTGGGCCACCATTATTAACAGTAGCGCATAGGAAGCGATATTAAACGGCACGCCAAGGAACACATCGGCACTGCGCTGGTAGAGCTGGCAGGAAAGGCGTCCTTCGGCGACATAAAACTGGAAAAAAGCGTGACAGGGCGGTAACGCCATGTTTTCAATTTCACCGACATTCCAGGCACTGACAATCAGGCGACGCGAGTCCGGACTGGTTTTGATAGCATTGACCACCTGTTGAATCTGATCGACCACGTGGCCATCTGCAGCCCGCCAGGAACGCCACTGCGCACCGTATACAGGACCCAGGTCACCATTTTCATCGGCCCATTCGTCCCAGATCCGGACCTTGTTCTGCTTGAGATAGCTGATATTGGTGTCGCCTTGCAGAAACCACAACAGCTCATGGATGATGGAATGCAGATGCAGCTTCTTGGTGGTAATAAGCGGAAATCCCTGGCCTAGATCGAAGCGCATCTGGTAACCAAAAACTGATCGGGTGCCGGTGCCGGTACGATCCGTTTTTTCGGCACCATGTTCGAGCACGTGTTGCATCAGGTCAAGATATTGCCGCATTGTTGCTTTCCCTTTTTGCGAGTGTTAGCAGAATAAGGCCAACTATAATCATTGGAATCGATAATACAATGCCCCTGGTAAGCCATTCGGTATTAAACAGATAACCGATATGGGCGTCCGGTAAACGAATGAATTCAACGCTGGTGCGAGCCAGCCCATACAACAAGAGAAAGTACCCCGATATCGTCATCACCGGGCGTGGTTTTGACGATATAAACCACAGCGCTGCAAACAACAGAATGCCTTCGAGCAACATTTCATAAAGCTGCGTCGGGTGGCGCGCGCTGAAACATAATGGCCCGGCGAAGTCGATATAGCGGTCGGGCGGAAATTGTTCGCAGGGCAGTTTCATCGCCCAGGGCACATTGCCGGGTGCACCCCAGAGCTCGGCATTGATAAAATTTCCAAACCTGCCGGCTGCGAGTCCCAGCGGCACCAACGGCGCGATAAAATCGGTTAACTCCCAAAACCTGCATCCAAGCTTGCGCCGATAAATCTCCATCGCTACCAGCACCCCGAGGAAACCGCCATGAAAAGACATGCCGCCCTCCCAGATCTTGAATAGATACAGCGGGTTATGCAGGAAACTGTCGAAATTGTAAAAAATGACCGAGCCAATGCGTCCGCCGAGCACTGCGCCAAGCGCACCATAAAAAATGAGATCGTCAATCTGTTCGGGTTTAACCAGGGATTGATCCTGCCGGGCACGGTACTTGCCGAGCCACCAGGCACTGGCAAAAGCGAGCAGGTACATGAGCCCGTACCAGTGCACCTTGACGGGACCTAGAGAAATCGCGACGGGATCAATCGAAGGAAAAGCAATCATTGCGGATATATCTGATTCAAACTCATGAGTATGCCTGATCAGGGTGTTATTATCGCACGGAAACAAATCAGAATGCACAAACATGTCGAATGCGCTTGCCAATGAATCGAGTCCGTATCTGCGCCAACATGCCGATAACCCGGTCGATTGGCTACCCTGGTCACAGCAAGCGCTGGATCTTGCTCGAGAACAGAACAAACCCATCCTGCTGTCGATAGGTTATTCGGCCTGTCACTGGTGTCACGTCATGGCGCATGAATCATTCGAAGACGAAGCCACGGCCGCGCTGATGAACCAGCATTTCATCAACATCAAGGTAGATCGCGAGGAGCGACCGGATATCGACCGCATTTATCAGACCGCGCATCATTTGATCGCGCGCCGCGGGGGTGGCTGGCCGCTGACGATGTTTTTATCGCCACAGGATCAACTGCCATTTTTTGGCGGCACCTATTTTCCGGACAAAGCGAAATACGGCATGATCGCGTTCAGCGATTTACTCGAGCGCATTGCCGGGATATTTCACGACGAGCCTGACAAGATCAGGCAACAGGGCGAAGCGATTCAGCAGGCGCTGATCGACATCGAAATGCGCGAGAACCAGAACCAGCAAGGCGCAAGTATCGACGCGCTGGACACTTTCGATACCCAGTTGATGAGAGTTCATGATTCCGAATTTGGTGGCTTCGGCCAGGCACCGAAGTTTCCACAACCTGCTATCCTGCTGCTGGCGCTGGGGCGGGCATTTCAGAAATCACCCGATGATCCCGGCTACAGGGCCATTGACTTCAGCCTGCAGCAAATTGCGCGCGGTGGCATCCAGGATCACGTCGGGGGTGGATTCTTCCGTTACTCGGTAGATGAAAAATGGATGATCCCGCATTTCGAAAAAATGCTTTACGATAACGGCCAGCTGCTGGAGGTATTTGCAAAAGCATATCGATTAACCGGCAATCGCCTGTTTGCGGATGCGGTCGAAGGTATCGTCAATTGGCTTGAACGCGAAATGGTCACCGAATCGGGCGCGTTTTACGCGGCGCTGGATGCCGATTCCGAAGGCGTCGAGGGCAAGTTCTACCTGTGGACGCCGGGCGCAGTGAAGCAGGTAATCGATGATGACGTATACCCGGTGTTCGCTTACCAGTACGGGCTCGACCAGGCACCAAACTTCGAAGGCGAATGGCACCTGCACGCCTACTTCGGCGAACAGCAGCTGCTCGAAAAATTCAATCTCGAGGCATCGGAATACAAATTAAAACAGGCGCGTGCGCGTGAACTTCTGCTGGCACAGCGTGCCAGGCGCATCGGCCCGGGGCTCGATGACAAGGTGCTGACCAGCTGGAATTCCCTGGTAATACGTGGACTCGCGAGTGCCGCACGAGTATTTATGCGCCAGGACTATTTCGACATCGCACAGCGTTGCCTGCGGGCGATTAAAAAAGAGTGCTGGCAGGATGACCGACTGCTTGCGTTGAGCACGACTGCCGGTAAGCAACTGCCAGCCTATCTCGACGATTACGCCCATTTACTGCAGGCGATCCTTGACTGCCTGCAGTATCAATGGGACGACAGCGATCTGGAATTCGCAATCAAGCTCGCC